>NZ_JAMYME010000008.1:0-205842 GCF_040318345.1 Mesorhizobium sp. M1169
CGCGAAGCTCCAGCACCCCGACCCGCGTCACCAGCTTGCGCTCGTAATAGCCGGACCGGTAACTCGTCCGCTCCGCCGTCCGCTCCCCTTTCTCGGCCCCGATCGCCTCCGTCATCTCGGCTTCAAGAACCTCCTGCACGACACTCTGTAATGCCTGGCGAAAGCCGTCCTCATCCGACAACAGCAACGCTTTCAACTCGCCTCTGCTCAGTCTAACGTCTCGATTGGTCATGGCACTTCCCCTTCCACGGGAATCGGTGATCGCAACGTCACCACCGTGCCATGGCCGCTCGCCCCTCAGAGCAAGCCCCGTTCTCTCTCCAAAACTTTTTGCAGAACCTTCAGCACACTATCCTGCCTTCATAGCAGAGTCGGCAAGAAACAAGTTACAAAGGTGCCGGCAGGCGGATGAGGGGCAGCGCCGACATCGATAAATTATTTCACCGCTAATTCCAACGGAACTGTCAACGGCCGTCGGAATGCTTTGACCGACGCAAAACCTGCGCGTGAATTACTTCGCTCGGTCGAGCTTTACTTCCTGCCACCCCGCCGCTCCGCCCGATCGAAAAAACCAGCGATCCTGCCCGGCAGGATCCCGGACTCCAAAAACGGTGCATGCCCCTGGCCGTAGGCGGTGATCGTCTCGATATCGGTATGGCGCGTCCGCATCTGCTCGAGCGTTTCGGCGGACAGCAGCTTCGAATTGGCGCCGCGTATGACGAGCATCGGGATGGCCGCCAGCGCGTCGAACTGTGGCCAAAGATCGGGCAGCGGCCGGCTGGGATCGAGCCCCGCCAGCGTCTCGACCAGTTTCGGATCGAAATCGGGCAGAAATCCCTCCTCGGTCTCGCGGTAGAGGGCTGATGCCATCCGCTCCCAATCCGCATCGGTCAGCGCCGCAAAATCCGCGCCATGGGTGCTGCGCACGCCGCGGACCACCTCTGCGTACGTCTTCGGCCTGGGCGCGAGGTCGAGATAGGAGCGGATATGGGCGAGACCTTGCGCCTCGATCACCGGGCCGATGTCGTTGAAGACGATGGCCTTCAGCACGGCCGGCCGCATCGCCCCGAGCACATGGATGATCAGTCCGCCGCGCGACGTGCCGATGAAGGCAGCCTCCTCGATGCTCAGCGCAGCCAGCCCGGCGAGAATATCGCCAGCTTCGATGCCGACATTGTAATGGCCGATATCGGCATCGTAGGCGGACTGCCCGCGCCCGCGATAGTCGAAAGCGACAACCCTACGCTTCGCCTGCGTCCACAGATAAAGCGCCAAATCGTGAAAGTCACGGCAATTGCGGGTCAAGCCGGGCAGGCAAACGACTGGCCAGCGGCCGGAATTCGCTTCGCCGTAGATGCGGGCGTGCAGGGACAGCCCGTCCGGCGCGGCGTAGAAGAAATCGGAGAAGCCTTCGTCGTTTGGCATGTACACTCGATTCCGTGCTGCTGTCAGATCGTTGCGACTGCTACAGGCGAGGGCAGGGGCGGTCAAATTGGGGGCTCTTCCTTCTCTCCTTGTGGGAGAAGGTGGATCGGCGCGTTAGCGCCGAGACGGTTGGGGGGTGTTGGACGGAGCGCTGTCGGAACCAAGCTGGAGCACCCCTCATCCGACCGAGCTTCGCTCGGCCACCTTCTCCCACAAGGAGAGAAGGAAAGGCTAACCCCGGCCGTTCACCAGATCTCCGACAATATCGTACTTGCCGGAGATACGCATCTTGTAGACCTCGTAATTCTCCATCACGCGCTGAACGTAACTTCTTGTTTCCGTATAGGGAATCCGCTCGATCCAGTCGACGACTGCATCGATGTCCTTGCCGCGCGGATCGCCGTATTTCGTCACCCACTGGGCGGCGCGGGCGGGGCCGGCATTATAGCCGGCGAAGGTCAGCACGTAGGAGCCGTCGAAGCGGCCGAGCTGCTCGCCGAGAAAGGCGGCGCCCAGCGTTGCATTGTAGCCGGCATCAGTGGTCAGCCGCGCCTGCGAGAAAGTCATGCCGGCCTTCTTCGCCAATTGCTTGGCCGTGCCTGGCATCAGCTGCAGCAGTCCGCGTGCGCCGGCGCTGGAGACGGCGCCGATGTTGAACTCGCTTTCCTGGCGGGCAATCGCATAGGCCAGCGCCTTGCCCGAGCCGGAAATGTTGGCGGTGTCGGGAATGACGCCGAGCGGATGCGACAGCGCGCCGACGTCGATGCCGCGGGCGCCGGCGATCTTGCCGACCTTCAGCGCCATGAAATGGTTGCCTTGTCTTTCCGCCAACACCGCAAGCAGCGCCAGTTCGCCGGGGCTGTTCAGCTGCCCGGCAAGGTCGCGGTAGAGGGTTTCGGCATAGCGGTCATAGCCTGCCTGCTGCAGCCGCTCGATGGCGCTGACCGCCTCGCGGGTGGCAAAATTCCGGCGGTCGGCGGCACTTGGCTGGGGGTAGACGATATTGAGGGTCTGCCGGCCGACACGCTCGCCGGCGAGCTGGCCGTAAAAGGTCGTGCCGTAGCTGGCGGCACGGCTGAAAAAATCCTTGGCATTGCCGGGCCCGCCGACTTCGGCGGCACGGCCGAGCCAGTAATAGGCGCGCGACAGCGACATCGGCCCTTGGGCGAGCTCCGCGATTTGCGCAAAATGCTTGGCGGCGGTGCTCGGGTCGTTGAGGCCGCGCAACGCGTACCAGCCTGCATGGAATTCCGCCTCGGCGGCATTGGCGGGACTTTCGGCGGCATGCGCGGCGACTATTCTGTAGGCGGTCTTCATGTCGCCCTGGTCGACCAGCTCGCGCGACAGCACCCGGCGTTCGACCCACCAGGCGTCCGCATCGACCAGAGCGTCACGATCGCCCGGCGCCTTCATCACCAGCGCGGCCGCGTCGGAAAATTTCTGTTGCTTGCGCAGATATTCGGCTTCGACAAAGAGATAGCCGACCGCCCGCTGCGCTGCCGGCACCGCCTTCAGCAGCTTGGCCGCGTTCTTGTCGCCCTTGCTGACCGCCGCCCAGGCGTCGGCCAATTGCTGGGCGCCGGCGAGACCGGCGACGCGTAGCGCCGAAGCGACCCGGTCGGCATAAAACATGCGCTCCATGCGGAAGCGATGGTCGGCGGCCGGGATCAGCGCGCCGAACTCGCGGATGACCGCCGCCTCGTCCCCGGCTTCGAGCTTTTCGGTGCGCCAGAATGGCGACAGCACCGAGCGCGCCGCCTTGGTATTGCCTAGCGCTACATAGGAGCGGGCAAGGATCACCACGCCCTCGAAGGTCAGCGGCTGGCTGCCGTCGAACGCCCGCACCACGACCTGTGGCGCGGGGTTCTCGCGATAGAGCGCGCGCTCGCTGTTCTTGCGCAAGGCGATCGTGCCCGGCCAGTTCGGCAGCATCTTCGCGGCGTCGGCGATGTCGCCGCTCGGCACCTGGTCGCCGCCATAGAGCGCAATCGCCCAGGCAAGGATGTGCCGATCGAGCGATTTGGCCGGCAGCGCTTCACGCACCTGGCGCGCGCGCTGAATGTCGTTTGCCGCCAGCGCATCGAGACCGCTCTTCAGCGCCGCGACGCTGGCGGATGGCGAAGGGGACTGCTGCAGTGCATCGTTCTGCGGCTCCGTCATCGGGATCGCCGACGTGACCTGCCCATCGACGCTGCCGCCGATCGCCGCGCCGGGGACCAGCACAACGATCGCGCCGAGAAGCGCGAAAAGACGAGGCCGCCTGGTCGGCATGGATTTGGTCATTTCCTATTCTTCGAGCTACCACTGGCACAGATGAACTGCAGCCTATTCGTCTGTGATGAAGGGCCCGTAAAGAAAACCTTATCGAGGTCGTTCGAATTGCAATTGCTGGCGCAATGCTTGCCGCGCAACAATGTCGAGACTATGGTGCGCCGCTTCGCTTTCGGCTAGAAGGCGCGCACGACAAACACCTACAGCGCCGCGGGTCTTCTCAGACGCGCAAAGGACGTTGTAGCAATTTAAATTTGGCGCATAACCCTTTCCGAAATCGACTGCGATTTTCGGGGTCATGCGCTAGTCCCAAGGAGTTGGACGACATGCTAAGAGGCTCGCTGACCGCGCTCGTCACACCGTTCGAAAAGAGCGGCCGTTTCGACGAGAAAGCCTTTCGCGCGTTCATCACCTGGCAGATCGCCGAAGGCACGACGGGCGTGGTCCCGGTCGGCACCACCGGCGAGTCGCCGACGCTGTCGCATGACGAGCACCGCCAAGTCGTCAAGGTTTGCATCGAGGTCGCCAAGGGCCGGGTTCCGGTCGTCGCCGGCGCCGGCTCCAACAACACCGAAGAGGCGGTCGGCCTGGTCCAGTATGCCGAGAAGGCGGGCGCCGACGCGGCCCTTGTTGTCACGCCCTATTACAACAGACCGACACAGCGCGGCCTCTATGCGCATTTCGCCGCCGTCGCCAAGGCAACCAGCCTGCCGATCATCATCTACAACATTCCGCCGCGCTCGGTGGTCGACATGAGCCCCGAGACGATGGGCCAGTTGGTGCATGACTTCAAGAACATCGTCGGCGTCAAGGATGCCACCGGAAAGGTCGAGCGGGTTTCGGAGCAGCGCGCCACCTGTGGCAAGGATTTCATCCAGCTCTCCGGCGAAGACGCCTCGGCGCTCGGCTTCAACGCGCATGGCGGCGTCGGCTGTATTTCGGTGACGGCAAATGTCGCACCCAGGCTTTGCGCTGAATTCCAGGAGGCAACGCTTTCCGGCGACAGCGCCAAGGCGCTCGACCTGCAGGACCGTCTGTTGCCGCTGCACAAGGCGATTTTCATGGAGCCCGGCGTTTCCGGCGCGAAATATGCGCTGTCGAAGCTGGGCAAGGTCGAGAACGTGCTGCGCTCGCCGCTAATGACGGTCGAGCCGTCGACCGCCGAGAAGATCGACGCGGCGATGAAGCACGCCGGCTTGATAAACTAAGGATGAGGCGCCACCTCTCCGCATCATGAATCAAGTCAGAAAAGCCGATCCAAACAACAAGACCGTTGCGGAAAACCGCAAGGCGCGGTTTTCCTATGAGGTGCTCGACACGATCGAGGCCGGCCTGGTGCTGACCGGTACGGAAGTGAAATCGCTGCGCCAGGGCCAGGCCAATATCCAGGACAGCTACGCCTCGGTCGAGGGCGGCGAGATCTGGCTGATCAACTCCTATTTGCCGGAGTATCTGCAGGCCAACCGCTTCAACCATGAGCCGCGCCGCCGCCGCAAACTGCTGCTCAACAAGCGTGAGATGGCCAAGCTGGCGCAAAGCGTCGACCGCGAAGGCATGACGCTGGTGCCGCTGAAGATCTACTTCAACGACCAAGGCCGTGCCAAGCTGTTGCTCGCCGTTGGCCGCGGCAAGAAGCTGCACGACAAGCGCGAGACCGAAAAGCAGCGCGACTGGTCGCGCGAGAAGGGCCGGCTGCTGAAGGAGCGAGGGTGAGGCGCGGTCCGCGAAGCGGACGAAAAGCCAGCGATTTGGCTTTTCGAGCGACGAACGCCCGGAGCCATAGCGGCGGGCAGGGCGGACAAAAAGGGGTAGGTCTCGTTTGAAAAACCGGATCGTCTTATGGGGCGCGGCCGGTCTGCTCGTGGCGGGCCTCGTTCTGGCCGGCGGCTATACCTACTTCCAGACGTTTTCTCCGGACCGCGACAAATATCCGGTCAGGGGCATCGACGTCTCCCATCATCAGCGGCAGATCGACTGGCGGCGTGTTGCCGCCGACGATGTCGCGTTCGCCGTGATCAAGGCGACGGAAGGCGGCGATCATGTCGACGATGCCTTCGCCGCCAATTTGCGCGCGGCCCGCGCCGCCGGTCTTGCCGTCGGTGCCTATCATTTCTTCACCTTCTGCAGACCGGGTGCGGATCAGGCACGCAACTTCATCTCGGTGGTGCCGCACGATCAGCCTTTGCTGCCGCCGGTGGTAGACATCGAGTTCGGCGGCAATTGCCCGCAGCGGCCAACCCCCGAACAGCTGAACTCCGAGCTTTCCGCCTTCCTCGGCCCGGTCGAGGCGGCGTTCGGCAAGACGGCGATCCTCTATGTGACCGACGAGGCGGCACAAGCCTATGCCGGGCAGCTAGCCGGCCGCCCGCGCTGGCTGCGTTCGCTGGCGCTGCGGCCGGGCCATGACGACTGGATCTACTGGCAGTACCACAACCGGGGCCGCGTCGACGGCATCAGCGGGGACGTCGACTTGAATGTTCTCCAGGGCGGACCTGCGACGCTGGCCGCATTGTTTGCCGCAGCGCCTGAAGCGACAGCGTCGGATTGATGCTATTCCTGTCCACCAAAACACCCTCGATGGCACGAAGACAGAGCGACGATGCGTTCCCCTTGTGGCTATTCATATCGCAGGCGGCGCCGTGCTAAGTACATTTGATGCCGGAGCGACCTTCATCAACCAATGACAGCAACGCCCCGCCTGCTGCGATGGACGGCGGCGACCCCCGCCTGGCATTTGTCTATGCGGAGGCGGTGCGTGGCCTCCAGCACCAGCAGGGCGTGGTTGAAAGTCTCAATACGCGCGCCGGCAATCTGATCTTCGCAACCGCGTTCGCGAGTTCTCTCCTCGGAGGCAGGGCGCTCCTGGATGGCGTGGGGCCCTGGGACTGGCTGGCGCTGATATTGCTTTTTCTTATCGGGCTGCTGGTCGCGATTATGGTTTGGCCGTATTATAACTATACGTTCCGTTTCGATCCAGAGAAGCTGCTCCAGGACTTCGTCGATCAGCACCGTCCCGCAACCCTGGACGGGATGCACCGAGCGCTTGCGCTGCGCATCAAAATCCGACATGGCCAGCAATTGGCGGATCATCCAACGCCTGCGCGTCGCGCTGCAGCTTGCACTGTTTCTGTGGTTGCTGGATCTCCTGGCCTGGTTGTTCGCGATCGCCCGAATCTAGGGCTCGTGCCCTGGCGGGCGTCGTCCGACTCTATGTCTTCAGAAAAGCTTCTATCTGACTGAAGACGTTGACGAACATCGCTTCCGTCAACACGCCGGTATTGGTGTTGTAGCGCGAGCAATGATAGCTGGAAAACAGCGTGATGCCATTGGCCTGCTGCTGCCCACCATGCCGGAACGGATAGGCGGCAACGCGTTGGCCGAGCGCCCGCACGGTCGACTGGTGCGCGATCGAGCCAAGCGCCAGCACCGCGCGCAGATTTGAAAACCGTGCGATCGTCGGCACCAGGAACGTCCGGCAAGTCGCTATCTCGGCGCCAACCGGCTTGTTCTCCGGCGGCACGCAGCGCACCGCATTGGTGATCGCCGTACCGACAAGCTCCAGCCCGTCATCTGGTCGCGCTTTGAATTCGCCGCGCGCAAAGCCGTGCGCGATCAGCGTGTTGTAGAGCAGGTCGCCGGCAAAATCGCCGGTGAAGGGGCGTCCCGTCCGGTTCGCGCCGCGCAGGCCCGGCGCCAGCCCGACGATCAGCAACCGCACCGCATCCTCGCCTTCCGGCGGCAAAAAGGTCGGCACCGGCGCGTTGAACCAGGACGGCTCGCGCCGCCGCCACTCGGCGATGAAGTCGTGCAACCGCGGGCAGAGCGGGCAATCGCGATCGGGTTCGGGAGAGACGACCAGGGGCGCGGTCAAGGCAACGACCGTCAATAGTCTTCCTCGTCGACTTCGGCCGGTTCGGGCCGGCGCACCGGCCGCTCCGACGGATCGCGGCCGACTTCATTCTTAAGCGTCATCAAGTCGATGAAATGGTCGGCCTGGCGGCGCAGATCGTCGGAGATCATCGGCGGCTGCGAAGCCATGGTCGAGACGATCGACACCTTGCGCCCGCGCCGCTGCAGCGCCTCGACCAGCGTGCGGAAATCGCCGTCGCCCGAAAAGATGACATAATGGTCGACGACATCGGCAAGCTCGAGCGCATCGACGGTCAGCTCGATATCCATATTGCCCTTGATCTTGCGCCGGCCGGTCGAGTCGGTGAATTCCTTGGCCGGTTTGGTCACCACCTTGAAGCCGTTATAGTCGAGCCAGTCGATCAGCGGTCGTATCGAGGAGTATTCCTGATCCTCGACCAGCGCGGTGTAGTAATAAGCGCGCAGCAGATAGCCGCGTTTCTGGAAGCTCGCCAGAAGTTTGCGGTAATCGATGTCAAAGCCCAGCGCGCGCGAGGTGGCGTAGAGATTGGCACCGTCGATAAAGAGAGCGATTTTTTCACGAGGATCGAACATGGAAAATGTCCTTTTTCGAAATAAGCGGTCGTCTAAATGCGTGGCGACTATCGGCCGGTCTGATAATAGACCTGTTGGCCTTCATCGTTCGAGATAACGCCAGTTTTACGGCAATCCAAGGCACCATGCCGCACCGCAAGCAATTGTGATCGGCGCTGTGTCGTCGCAGGCGGCCCGCGTCAGAGCTGCGCACCGCCATAAAAGCTTGTATTTTGGCGGCGTTCGGGTTATGGACCGCGCCTGTTTTCCATCAAATCCAGGCATGAAAGGGGCAACTCATGGCCCGCGTAACCGTTGAAGATTGCATCGACAAGGTCGACAACCGCTTCGAGCTGGTGCTCTTGGCCGGCCACCGCGCCCGTCAGATCAGCCAGGGCGCGCAGATCACCGTACCGCGCGACAACGACAAGAACCCGGTCGTTGCGCTCCGCGAAATCGCCGAAGAGACGCTGTCGCCGGACGACCTCAAGGAAGATCTCATCCATTCGCTGCAGAAGCATGTCGAGGTCGATGAGCCGGAAGCCGATGGCGAGGCGATTGCCGACCAGACCGGCAGCGCCGTTGCAGCCACCGATGCCGACGACGCCGAGGACAACGTCACCTTCGATCGCATGACCGAAGAAGACCTGTTGGCCGGCATCGAAGGCCTGGTGCCGCCGGAAAAAAGCGACGATTATTGATCTTAGCGACAACTGCCGACACTTTCGCGTCGGCAGTTTCGTGGCTATCTATGACATGCGCCGTACGCCAGTGCGGCGCATGATTCATTTCAGCATTGCGAGATCCCGCCCATGATGCGTCAGTATGAGCTTGTCGAGCGCGTCCAGCGCTACAAGCCTGACGTCAACGAGGCGCTGCTCAACAAGGCCTATGTCTACGCCATGCAGAAGCATGGCCACCAGAAACGCGCCTCCGGCGACCCGTATTTCTCGCATCCGCTCGAAGTCGCCGCCATCCTCACCGAAATGCACATGGACGAGGCGACGATCGCCGTTGCCTTGCTGCACGACACGATCGAGGACACCACGGCGACCAGGGCCGAGATCGACGAATTGTTCGGCCCGGAAATGGGCAAGCTGGTCGAGGGCCTGACCAAGCTGAAGAAGCTCGACCTCGTCTCGAAGAAGGCCGAGCAGGCGGAGAACCTGCGCAAGCTGTTGCTGGCGATCTCGGAAGACGTGCGCGTGCTTCTGGTCAAGCTCGCCGACCGCCTGCACAATATGCGCACGCTCGACCACGTGCCGGAAGCCAAGCGCCTGCGCATCGCCGAAGAGACGATGGACATCTACGCGCCGCTGGCCGGCCGCATGGGCATGCAAGGCATGCGCGAGGAGCTGGAGGAGATTGCCTTCCGCTTCATCAATCCGGAAGCCTACCGCGCCGTCACCGCACGGCTGGCCGAAATCTTCGAGCGCAACAAGGGCGTGCTGTCGGAGATCGAGAAGGCGCTCTCCGCGCTGTTCGACAAATATTCGATCAAGGCCGAGGTCAAGAGCCGGCAGAAGAAGCCGTGGTCGGTGTTCCGCAAGATGGAAGCCAAGGCGTTGTCCTTCGAGCAGCTGTCCGACATCTTCGGCTTTCGCGTCGTCGTCGATACCGTCGAGGACTGCTACCGGGCGCTCGGCGCCATCCACACCACCTGGTCGATGGTGCCCGGCCGCTTCAAGGACTACATCTCCACGCCGAAGCAGAACGACTACCGCTCGATCCACACCACCATCGTCGGCCCGTCGCGCCAGCGCGTCGAATTGCAGATCCGCACCTATCAAATGAACAAGATCGCCGAATACGGCGTCGCCGCTCATTCGATCTATAAGGATACCGGTGGCAAGATGAATGGTGCCGCCCATGCGATCTCGAAGGAAACCAATGCCTATGCCTGGCTGCGGCGCACCATCGAGCAGCTTGCCGAAGGCGACAATCCCGAGGACTTCCTCGAAAACACCAAGCTGGAACTGTTTCAGGACCAGGTATTCTGCTTCACGCCGAAGGGCATGCTGATCGCGCTGCCGCGCGGCGCCACGCCGATCGACTTTGCCTATGCCGTCCACACCGACGTCGGCGACACTTGCGTCGGCGCCAAGGTCAATGGCCGCATCATGCCGCTGATGACGGAGCTGAAGAACGGCGACGAGGTCGAGATCATCCGCTCGAAGGCGCAGGTCCCGCCGGCGGCGTGGGAATCGGTCGTCGTCACCGGCAAGGCACGCTCGGCCATCCGCCGCGCCACCAAGAACGCCATTCGCAAGCAATATTCGGGTCTCGGTATCCGCATTCTGGAGCGCGCCTTCGAACGGTCCGGCAAGACCTTCACCAAGGAAAGCCTGAAGCCGGTGCTGCACCGGCTGGCGCGCAAGGACATCGAGGATGTGCTGGCCGCGGTCGGCCGAGGCGAAGTTGCCTCCACCGATGTCATGAAGGCGGTGTTTCCCGACTACAAGGACGAGCGTGTCACGCTGGTCGCGCCCAAGCAGCGCGAGGAAGGCTGGTCGAAGATCCGCAACGCCGCCGGCATGCTGTTCCAGATTCCGGGCCGCGCCGCACGCAAGGACAAGAACCAGCCGCGCGACGACGCGGTGCCGATCCGCGGTGTGCGCGGCGATCTGCCGGTGCGCTTCGCGCCGGAAGGGGCGGTGCCTGGCGATCGCATCGTCGGCATCGTGCAGCCAGGAACCGGTATCACCATCTATCCGATCCAGTCGCCGGCGCTGCAGGCCTTTGACGACCAGCCCGAGCGCTGGATCGACGTGCGCTGGGACATTGACGAGCGCACCAAGGAGCGGTTCCCGGCGCGCGTCTCGGTCACCGCCATCAACGCGCCGGGTTCGCTGGCTGATATTGCACAGGTCGTCGCATCCAACGACGCCAACATCCACACTTTGTCGATGGTGCGCACCGCGCCCGATTTCACCGAAATGCTGATCGATCTCGAAGTGTGGGACCTCAAGCACTTGAACCGGCTGCTGTCGCAGCTAAAGGACAATTCGAGCGTCAGTGACGCAAGGCGCGTGAATGGGTGAATAGTGAATAGTGAATAGTGAATAGTGAATAGTGAATAGTGAATAGTGAATAGTGAATAGTGAAGAGGGTGCTCTCACTACCATTCACCATTCACCATTCACCATTCACCATGGACATGGAGTGAACGATGAACACCGATGAAGTGCTGGGCATTTTCCGCGAGGCCGGCGCCGTTCTCGAAGGGCATTTCATCCTGACATCGGGCCTGCGCAGCCCGGTCTTCCTGCAGAAGGCGCGCGTTTTCATGCATGCCGACAAGACTGAGCGCTTGTGCAAGGCGCTCGCCGAAAAGATCCGCACTGGCGTGCCCGGCAGGATCGACTACGTCGTCGGCCCGGCGATCGGCGGGCTGATCCCGGCCTATGAGACCTCGCGCCATCTTGGTGCGCCGGCGATCTGGGTCGAGCGGGAAGGGGGCGAGTTCAGGCTGCGCCGCTTCGAGATCGCCAAGGGATCGCGCGTTGTCATTGTCGAGGACATCGTCACCACCGGCCTGTCGATCCGCGAGACCATCGACTGTCTGCGCGCACTTGGCGCCGATGTCGTTGCCGCTGCGTGCATCATCGACCGCTCGGCCGGCAAGACCGATGTCGGCGTGCCGCTGATCGCGCTCGCCGAATATGAAGTTCCGGCCTATCCGGCCGACAGGCTGCCGCCCGAGCTCGCCGCCATACCGGCGATCAAGCCGGGCAGCCGCAATATCTAATGCATGTCGCCCAAAAGTGTGCGGCGGTTTTGGGACAACGACATGCATAAAAACAAGTCAAGAGGCGCTGCCGTGATTGCCGGCATCGATCATTTCGTGCTGACAGTTCGTTCGGTGGACGATACCTGCGCCTTCTATCAGCGCGTGCTTGGCTTCAAGCGCCTCGACGAGCCGGACCGACCAACGGCGCTGCTGTTTGGAACGCAGAAGATCAATGTGCATCAGGTCGGGCGTACCTTCGAGCCGAAGGCCAAGGCGCCGACGCCGGGCTCCGGAGATTTCTGCTTGATTGCTGCCCGGCCGCTCGCCGAGATATGTGCCAACCTCGCCGCCAATGGTGTGGTGATAGAGGTCGGCCCGGTCGAGCGTGTCGGCGCTCGGGGCGCGATGATGTCGGTCTATTTCCGCGATCCGGACGGCAACCTCGTCGAGGTCAGCGAATATCGATCCTAAGTGACGCTCCTTAAATTCGCCGCGATCATGCCCTGTTCAGAACGGCGATACCCAAGGCTGGCGCGACCGGCCACCGAGCGGATGCCCTCGGCCTCGTTGTTCTTCGGCCAGCGCATCGCTATATCAAAGTCGTAGTTGCTTTTCGGCGACCGCAGAGCGCAGCATAGGCTGTCGCGCCTGGCTGGAAAGGCCGGCGTGAAGCCATCGACGGAACTAGGAACAGGAACAGAGTGCTTTTTCGACGGCGCAAGCCTGATGGTTTTTTCGAGCGGGTGCGTACTTATTTGTGGCCGCGCCGCTCGTTCTCGCGCTCGCTGCGGTATTTCTCCAAACGCATCCTGCGGCTTCGGGCCACGCCGCATGCCGTGGCCGCCGGTGTTGCGGCGGGCGTATTCGCGTCGTTTTTCCCGCTTGGCTTTCACTTCATCATTGCTGCCATCCTGTGCTGGCTGATCGCCGGCAATCTGGTCGCGGCAGCACTCGGCACGGTCTTCGGCAACCCCCTGACCTTTCCGCTGCTATGGGCCGCCTCCTGGGAGGTCGGCAAGCTGATCCTGCATGAACACCTGCCGGCGCATGGCCCGCCCGCGCATCTCGGCGACATGCTGCATAATCTTTCCTTTGCGCAATTGTGGGGACCGGTGCTGAAGCCGATGACGATCGGCGCAATACCGCTCGGCCTGGTTTTCGGCCTGCTGTTTTACGGCATCACCCGCTGGGGCATGGTCACTTTCCACGAGCAGCGCCGCAAGCGGCTGGCCGAAAGAGCGGCAAAGGCTGGAAAAACCGGGCCGGAAGTTCCTGCCGAATGATTATCGGTATTGGCAGCGACCTCATCGACATCAGACGCATCGAGAAGTCGCTGGAACGCCATGGCCAACGCTTCATCCAGCGCATCTACACCGAGATCGAACAGGCGCGGTCCGAAAACCGCGCGGCGCGTGCGGCCTCCTACGCCAAGCGTTTCGCTGCCAAGGAAGCCTGCGCCAAGGCACTGGGTACCGGTCTGGCGCAGGGTGTGTTCTGGCGCGACATGGGGGTCGTCAACCTGGCCAGCGGCAAGCCGACCATGGCGCTGACCAATGGGGCGGCAGCGCGGCTGGACGAAATTCTACCTGAAGGGCACCGCGCGGTGATCCACCTCACCATCACCGATGATTTTCCGCTCGCTCAAGCCTTTGTGATCATTGAAGCGTTGCCGGTCGAAGAAGCGCCACATTGATTGCATCTGACCACCGGCATGACGTTGCCCAGCGCGCGCCGAGACTCTATACCATCCAACGCACAATCGAGGACGACATGAGCGTGGCTGAAAAAACCCAGAAGAAATCCGGCGGACTTGGCGAAACCGTCAGCGTCATCGTCCAGGCCCTGCTGCTTGCGCTGGTCATCCGCACGCTCCTGTTCCAACCGTTCTCGATCCCGTCCGGGTCGATGCGGCCGACTTTGCTCGAAGGCGACTATCTCTTCGTCACCAAGTGGTCCTACGGCTTCTCCCGCTATTCACTGCCGTTCGGGCCGAACATCTTTTCGGGCCGCATCTGGGGCTCAGAGCCGAAGCGCGGCGACGTGGTGGTGTTCAAGTTTCCGCCGGATCCTTCTGTCGATTATATCAAGCGCGTCGTCGGCCTGCCGGGCGACAAGATCCAGGTCAAGGATGGCCAGCTCTTCATCAATGACGTGGGCGTGCCGCGCGTCAAGGTCGGGCAGATCGACAACCGCGACATCACCGAGGAGAACGGGCCGGTCGATGTCTATCGCGAGACGCTGCCGAACGGCGTCAGCTACGACACGCTCGACCTGACGCAGGCTTCGATCGGCGACAATACCAAAGAGTTCAAGGTGCCGCCCGGTCACTATTTCATGATGGGCGACAATCGCGACAACTCGTCGGACAGCCGCTTCACCGTCGGCTTCGTGCCGGACGAGAATTTGGTCGGCCGCGCCAACCTCATTTTCTTCTCGATCGGCGGCAGCGCCAGCCCGCTCGAAATCTGGAAATGGCCGTCGCTGATGCGCGCCTCGCGCCTGTTCCATTTCGTCAATTAGGGCCATGGCGGCGACGAAACGGCTGACCGCCGATGCGCTCGCCGAGGCGCTCAGGGAGCGCACCGGCCACAGTTTTGGCGACCATCAGCGCCTGCAGCGGGCGCTGACCCATGCCAGCGCTCGCGGCAGTCACGCCGGCATCGACTACGAACGTTTCGAATTCCTGGGCGACCGCGTTCTCGGCCTTGTCGTTGCCGATATGCTGCTGGCGGCATTTCCCGACGCCGCCGAGGGTGAGCTGTCGCTGAGATTGAACGCTCTGGTCAACGCTGAAGCCCTGGCGGAAATTGCCGAGGAGATCGGCCTGCCGGAACTTATTCGCGCCGGTTCGGACGTACGCGGCCTCGACGGGCGCAAGCGCGTCAATCTGCGCGCCGATGCATTGGAATCGCTGATCGCCGTGCTCTATCTCGACGGAGGGTTGGAAGCGGCTCGTGCCTTCATCCACAAATACTGGCAGCCGCGCTCGCAAGCCATTGACGCCGCCCGTCGCGATGCGAAAACCGAACTCCAGGAATGGGCGCATCAGGCGGCAGGCGCAGTGCCGGTTTACATAATCGACAGCCGCGAGGGACCGGACCACGATCCGCTGTTCACCGTCAGTGTCAAGGTTGGCGCCTATCCGCCGGCGACCGGCAACGGGCGCTCCAAGCGCGAGGCGGAGCAGGCTGCAGCCGCGGCACTTCTGCAGCGGGAAGGCGTCTGGCTCAATCAAGGGAGTGCCGCATGACCGCCACCGAAGCTCCGGCAACAGAAGCTCCCGCTACCCGCTCCGGCTTCGTCGCGCTGATCGGCGCGCCCAATGCGGGGAAATCGACGCTGGTCAACCAATTGGTCGGCGCCAAGGTGTCGATCGTGACGCACAAGGTGCAGACCACGCGCGCTATCGTGCGCGGCATTGCCACCCACAACAACGCGCAGATCGTCTTCGTCGACACGCCGGGCATATTCAAGCCGAAGCGCCGGCTGGACACCGCGATGGTGACCACAGCGTGGGGCGGTGCCAAGGACGCCGATATCGTGCTTCTCTTGATCGATGCCGAGCGCGGCATCCGGGGCGATGCCGACGCCATCCTCGAGCGGCTGAAGGATGTCCGGCAGCCGATGGTGTTGATCCTCAACAAGGTCGATCGGGTCAAGCACGAGACGTTGCTGGCATTGTCGGCGGCAGCCAACGAAAGGGTGCCGTTCAAGCGCACCTTCATGGTTTCGGCGCTGACCGGGTCCGGCTGCAAGGACCTGCTCGACTATCTCGCCGAGACCTTGCCGGCCGGCCCCTGGTACTATCCGGAGGACCAGATCTCCGACCTGCCGATGCGCCAGCTCGCGGCCGAGATCACCCGCGAAAAGCTCTATCTCAGGCTGCATCAGGAACTGCCTTATTCCTCCCACATCGAGACCGAGAAATGGGAAGAGAAGAAGGACGGCTCGGTGCGCATCGACCAGACAATCTATGTCGAGCGTGACAGCCAGAAGAAGATCGTGCTCGGCCATAAGGGCGAGACGATCCGCGCCATCGGCCAGGCCGCGCGCATGGAAATCGCAGGCATACTCGAGCAGAAGGTGCACCTCTTCCTGTTCGTCAAGGTGCGCGAGAACTGGGGCGACGATCCCGAGCGCTACCGTGAAATGGGGCTCGAATTTCCGCACTGAGCCTGTTTGGGCGATCCGCAGAGCGGCCTGTTGGCCGCCTCAGGATTCTGAGCGGTCGCCGGGCTGCCCGCTTGGTCGACTTTGCATTTTGAACAACGGCCGAGTCATTCCGGGAGGCCATGCGTCGACCACGTCGTCGACCCGTTCCTCATTGGTACCGGCGCGACGGGAAATTCTGAGCGGTTTCTGAGAAATTTCCGATACTTCATGCAAAACAGGCCAGCTGACCGGCTGGAACTCCTGCCGATACTGCGATCGAGCATGGTTACCGTTTGTCGTCTCTCCGTCATACACCCTGCCTATAGGCTGTGCGAAAGACCCGCTTCCGAGCAAACCGGAACCGGCAGGCAAACAGCCAGATCAGGACATGACCGGGACTTGGAATCGCATCGACCCCATCCGTCAGATCGAGTTTGCAAACGCCGTCGCTGTTGAGATCGAGCGCGTGCTGGCGCGGCAAGGCAAGGTGACGAACAGCGATGCGGTCGTTGCAGCGGGCAGGGTCGCCGGCGCCGTTGCCGCCGCCGTCGCTTTGCTTGCGCCGACCGACATCAGTGCGATCGACACCATGCAGGAAAGATTACCCGGCATGGCGTCGCGTTTCGTGCGGATATTGGCAGCCGAAGCTGCGGAACGCCGTGCCCGGCGCATCTGTCGACGGCGCACGAAGGCCAAGGGGCAGACATCCAACGCCTGGCCGGAACGGGCGACCTCGACTCGATGCGGGTCGAGGACTGGGCCGGTCGGGTCGCCGGGTCGACGTTCCTGCAGCAAAATCTCGGCATATCGCGCTCGACCCTGCATCGCTGGCAGCGGAGCGGCACGGTCGTTGCGTTGCGCACCGGTGGCCGCAAACATGTATTTCCCCTAGCCCAGTTCATCGACGGCAGGCCAGCGCCGGGTATCAAGGAAGTGTTATCCGCGATGCCCGATCCACGGCATGCCTGGTCGTGGCTGATCGGCCCCGCGCCCGGCCTCGCCGGACGTACTCCCATTGAAATGCTCAAACGGGATCTGGTGGCGGAAGTCGTTCTTGCCGCACAGAACGCAGCGATGGCGAAGTCGCCTTGATCTCGCTGCCAACGTTAGAAGTCTATCCAAAAAAGAACACGTAAAAGGAATGTATGTCGGATTCGTATCGGCTTGCCGGCTAATGCCATAAGTATATTTTTGTACAATTGTGACATGGTCTCGTTTGTGACGGGGCAAATGTGAAGAAAATATGAAGTGATATTTGTGCAACATGAATTTATTCTGTTGTACAAACATTGATTATTTCTGGAATCGTCATTGAGACTGGAATGCTGACGAGTATGTTCGCCGCCTGAGGAGGGGGTGCGGTGCGCGCCTTTTTCGACGTGGGTGAGGCGTTCAGCCGTTCAACCCATGAAACCAAAGCCATTTTTAACTTTGACTGGAGAGGTCAGAAAATGAATATCAAGAGCCTTCTTCTCGGCTCAGCCGCGGCATTCGTCGCGGTCTCCGGTGCGCGCGCCGCCGACGCTGTTGTGGTCGCCGAGCCGGAACCCGCCGAATACGTCAAGATCTGCGACGTCTACGGCGCCGGCTACTTCTACATTCCCGGCAGCGAGACCTGCCTGCGCATCGGCGGCTATGTCCGCTATGACGCCAGCTTCGGCGACGCCGGCCGCGTTTTCGATGGCGCGACGACACATGACCTTATGGACGGTGACGAGCAGCAGACCTGGAACAAGAATGCCCGCTTCAATTTGAAGACGTGGACCGGCCAGGAAACCGAGCTAGGCACGTTGAAGACCTATACCGAGACCCGTTTCAACTTCGGCAACACCAAACACACCGTGAGCGGTGTTGATTTCAGCGTGCAGGACAACAAGGCGGTTACCCTGAACTTCGCCTGGATCCAGCTTGGAGGTTTCCGCGTCGGTAAGGATGAGACTGTCTATGATTCGTTCATCGGTTACGCCGGCAGCGTCGTCCAGGACACTATCATTCCTTACGGCACCAAGGACACCAACCTGATCAGTTACTATTTCGACGGCGGTAATGGCTTTACGGCAGTCGCCTCGGTCGAAACGGGCTCCGGCGCTGACCAGTCGATCGACAGCTACGTTCCGTTTGTCGTCGGCGGCGTGAAATACAAGGGCGACTGGGGTGCGATCGCCGCGGTCGGCGCCTATAACAGCACGTCGGAAGAATGGGCCGGCAAAGTTCGCCTCGACGTCAAGCCGATTAGTGACCTGACCCTGTTCGTGATGGCGGGCTACGGCAGCGACGACAACGTCGCGAAGAACTTCTACAAGCCGTGGACTGGCAACTTTGCCGTCTGGGGCGGCGGCAGCTATGCCGTCAACAAGAAGACCTCTTTGAACGCCCAGGTCTCCTATACCGACGACCAAGACTTCGCCGTTGCGGCCAACGTCGCCTACACCCTCGTTCCTGGTTACACGATCACCGCCGAAGTCGATTATTACGACAATTTCGATGCCGACGATGCCGACGCAATCGGCGGCATCTTCCGCTTCCAGCGCTCGTTCTGATCAAACGACGATCTCGCAAAAAACGGCCCGTAGCGTATCGCTACGGGCCGTTTTGGTTTGGCGGCGGATAGTCGCTCATCTTGATTTCGCCATCCAACCGGTGACAAGCTCTCGTCATGGAATGGCACGACGAGGGAATCATTCTCGGCACCCGCAAGCATGGCGAAACCAGCGCCATTCTCGAGGTGATGACGCGCGCGCATGGCCGCCATCTCGGTCTCGTGCGCGGCGGCCGTTCGCGCAAGCAGCAGCCGGTCTTGCAGCCGGGCAATCGCGTCGACCTGTTGTGGCGGGCGCGGCTCGACGAGCATCTCGGCACCTTCCAGGTCGAGGCTATCGAGATGAACGCCGCCCGGCTGATGGACAGCGCCGTTGCCGTTTACGGCCTGCAGACGATGGCCGCGCATTTGCGTCTTCTGCCTGAGCGTGACGCCCATGGCGGCCTTTACGAGACGCTTGCGGTGATGATCGCTCATCTCGACGATGCCGATGCCGCCGGCGAGCTGGTGGCCCGCTTCGAGCTGCTGGTACTCGACGAACTCGGTTTCGGCCTCGATCTCAGCCAGTGTGCGGCGACCGGCACCAGGCAGGACCTTGCCTATGTCTCGCCGAAATCCGGCCGGGCCGTGTCGCGGGCGGCGGGCGCGCCGTGGCGCGACAAGATGCTGGCGCTGCCTGCCTTCCTGCAGCGCGGCTCCGGGCTGCGCGCCGATCCGGCGGCGATCGAGGACGCCTTCCGGCTGACCGGCTTCTTTTTGACCCGCCATGTCTACGAACCGCGCGGCATCGAGCCTCCTGGCGCCCGCGCCGGGTTTCTTGCCGCCCTGCGCAGGCATCATTCACCCGGCCATGAATCCGGCAAGGCAAGCGCCGGGGAAACCGCCACCGGGGAAACCACCAGATGAGCGAAGTTGAACCTGATCCCGAAAACGTTTCGCCGCTCGGCCTTGGCACCATTTCGCAGGTGAGCGAGGCCCATGCGACGGCCGAGTTCAAAGTGAATTTGACGCGGCCGATCACGCCAAGGACGGGCGAGGTGGTATGCGAGGGCAAAGTGGTGCACAAGGGCCGCACGCTGACGGTTTCGGAAGCGGCGCTGAACGACGCCAGCGGCAAGCTGCTGGCTTTCGGCACCGAAACATGCTCGATCTTTCCGGCCAATCTGGCGGCACGTTGAATGGACCGGCCGTTTGGCCGCCGCATTTGAATGTCACTGAACATTGAATGTCAGTGACAACTGGCTTGGTTTGGGGGAACCGCCATGTTTGAAAGCCTGATTGGCCTCGTCGCCATCATCGCGCTGTTCGTCATCATTTCACGCCAGCAGAGCCGCATCGGCCTGATCGAGCGCGAGCTTGGCGCCTTGCGCAGCCTTGTGCTTTCGGGCACGCCCGCGCTGCCGCCGCAAGCCAAGGGACCGGCTGCAAACGACAGCAAACCGGCGGATGCCGCAATCCCGCTTGCGGTCACAGCCGACATGGCCGTATCGCCACGGCCCGCAGCGGTCGTGTCAGCTACAGAGGCCGATGCCGATACAACGGCGCCGTCCGCGCCGGAGTCGGCGCAACCGGCGGCAGCGGCGAAGGCAGCTCGCCAGTCCGACGTCGAAACGGCGCTCGGTACCCGCTGGGCGGTCTGGGTCGGCGGCATCGCGCTGGCGCTGGGTGGCTTGTTTCTGATCCGCTACACCATCGAGGCCGGCATTTTCGGGCCACGCGTGCGGCTTGTCATGGCGGCGGCACTCGGGCTGGTGCTGGTCGCCGGCGGCGAGTTCATCCGGCGCACCGGCTTCAGGGTGCCGGTGCAAGGTGCTGCCGGTGCCTATATCCCGGCGATCCTGACGGCGGCCGGCGCTTTCATCCTGTTCGGTACCGTCTACGCCGCGTACAGCATTTACGGCTTCATCGGCCCGACGCTCGCTTTCACGCTGCTCGGCGCCATCGGGGTGGCGACGATCGCGGCAAGCCTGGTCCACGGTCAGGCGCTGGCCGGCGTCGGCCTACTCGGTGCCATGGTGACGCCGCTGCTGGTCGCCTCGCAGGCGCCCAATCCGTGGGCGCTGTTCGGCTATCTGGCGATCGTGCTCGCCGCCACCTGCGTCATTGCTCGCATCCGCGACTGGAGGCTTTTGATGGCCGCAGCCTTCGTCGCCACGGGCGTCTGGACCATCTTCTATATGACCGACGCGCCGGGGGCGAACCTTGCCGTCATCCTCTTTATCGACGGAGTGACACTGGCCGTGCTCGCCTTCGTCTGGCTTGGCCGCCGCGACGATGCGGGCGCCGGCAGCGGCTTCGACTGGCCGTCGATCGCGCCGGGCTTCTTCGTCGGCCTTTCGGCGCTGGCCCTGTTTGTCGATCCGGCCTTCGTCGCCATCCGCGGTGCATTGCCGGGGGCCGCCCTTGTCGCAGCCCTGGTGGCGGTGGCGCTCTACCGGCCGCGGGCGCTTGCACTGCTGCACGCCGCCGGGCTGGCGACGGTACTGGTCTATCTCGGCATCATTCCGCCGACCACGATCGCTTCAGATTTTTCGGGTGGCGCTCTCGGCGTCGACGGCATGCCGGTCGTGGCGTCCGATGCCTTGATGTTCAGGGTCGGCATCGCTCTCGGCCTGGTCTTCATCGGCGCCGGCTTTTGGGCGGCGCGCCGTTTTGCGGCCTCTGGCTGGCTGCGCGCCGCCGCATGGGCGGCCTGGAGCGCTGTCGCGCCACTGGTCATCCTGCTGGCGCTCTGGTCTACCTTCGGCAATCTCGACCGAGACCTTGCTTATGCGGCGGTCGCAGCCGTTTTGGTCGGAGTCTTCGTCGCCGGCGGCGAGTGGATAGCGCGCGGCGAAGCGCCGCCGCTAACCGGCGGCGCTGCTGTCTCCTTTGCGCTCGGCGGGGCGGCGATTGCCGGCCTGCTGATGCTGCACATGGCCTTTGGTTCCGGCTGGACAACCATCCTGCTCGGAGCAGCCGCCGCCGTGCCGGCGCTGGCGACGCGCTGGCGTAGCTATCCGGTGCTTGGCTGGATTTCCGTTGGTGCGGTGATTGCAGTGCTTGGTCGCGCTGCCTTCGACCCGACCATCGTCGGTGCCGAGTTCCTGTCGAAGACGCCGGTGTTCAACTGGCTGCTGCTTGGATATGGCGTGCCGGCGCTCGCTTTCGGTTTTGCCGCCTGGCAGCTTGCCCGAACCACCAACGGCCGACCGCGCCTCGCAATGGAGGCCGGCGCCGCGCTGTTTGCCCTGCTCACCGTCGCCATGCTGGTGCGCCATGCCATGCATGGCGGCGTCATCGATACGGCTGCTGCGACGCTTGCCGAACAGGCGATCTACACGCTGATCGCCATCGGTGCCGGTGCCATCCTGGTCGCCATCGACATGCGCTCGCCAAGTTCGGTGCTGCGCTACGGCTCGATTGCAGCGGGCGTGGTCTCGGTCGCGTTCATCGTCCTCCAGCATTTTCTGGCGCTGAACCCGCTGCTGACGGATGAATCGACCGGCAGCATTCCGGTGTTCAATCTTCTGTTCCTCGCCTACCTCTTGCCGGCGGTTGCGGCCGGCGCACTGGCGCTCTATGCCCGCGACAAACGACCGAAATGGTATGCGCAGATGCTGGCGATGGTGGCGGCGGTGCTCGGCTTCGCCTATGCCACGCTGTCGGTCAGGCGCCTGTTCAAGGGCGAGTTCATCGGGCTGTGGAGCGGTCTCGGCCAGCTCGAGACCTATACTTATTCGGCACTGTGGCTGGTCATCGGCGTGGTGCTGCTCACCGCAGGTGTATGGCTGAAGTCGCAGGTGCTGCGCATAGCGTCGGCGGCGCTGATCTCGATCGCCGTGCTCAAAGTCTTCATCTTCGACATGTCGGAACTGGAAGGCGTGTTGCGGGCGCTGTCCTTCATCGGCCTCGGCGCGGTGCTCATCGGCATCGGCCTGTTCTATCAGCGGCTGCTGACAAGGGCGGCGAAAGCAAAGCTCGAGACGAGCAATAGCTGACGATTTCAATTTGGCCGGGAATAAACCTGCCACTGGCAGCGTTATTCATTTGCTTGGGTGACCGGGGCGGCGGACCGCTTCGCGCTGGCCGCTTGCGCCGCGCTGCAAAGGCGCGTTCAATCATCACGGACAGGGGCCCTCCAGAACCAGCGGTCATGGACGAAAAGAAGGCAGCAATCCTTGGTGAAATACCGCGTCTGCGCCGCTATGCACGCTCGCTGTTGCGCGACCGCGATTCCGCTGACGATCTCGTCCAGGATTGTCTCGAGCGGGCACTTGTGCGGCTCGACAATTGGCAGACAGGAGAAAGCCCCAGGAGGTGGCTGTTTACGATCATGCATCATTTGTTCATCGACCAGATGCGCAAGGTGAACCGGCGCGGCGAGGCAGCGATGCTGCCGCTCGAGGCGAGCGAGGCGCAGGCAGCACCCGCCGAGCAGGTCGAGAGCATCGCCTCGCGCGAGATCGTCGACGCGCTGCAGGCGATCAGCCCTGACCGGCGCGCGGCACTTGTGATGGTCGCCATCGAAGGGTTTTCCTACGCCGAAGCCGCCAACATCCTTGGGGTTCCCGCCGGCACCTTGATGTCGCGCATCGCGCGCGGGCGCGAGGAACTGCGCGCGCTGCTTGATGATACCGCGCGCCGCCGGTCGATAAGGATCGTCGAGAAATGAGCCGACGCGATTTCTCCGAACGCGACATCCACATGGCTCTCGATGGCGAGTTGCCGGGCGATGAGCGGACGGCCTATGAGGCATGGCTCGAGGCCAATGCCGAGATGAAGGCCAGGAGCGCACGCTACGCCGCCGACCGGGCAGCGTTGCGCGCAGCCTTTAACAGCGTGCTGGACGAGCCCGTCCCGGTGCGGCTGACCAAGGTGGTGCTTGGTGAGGCGCCGGTGGTCAGAATGTCGCCATCGCGCTCGCGTTGGTGGCTTGCGGCCGCCGCTGCCGCCATCCTGGTGATTGGCGGCGCTGGCGGCTACCTTGCCGGCATCGGCCGCCTCGGCCTGGAAAACACGGCCGAAGACCAGCTTGCCGAAGAGGCGATCGCCGCCCATGTCATCTATGCCGCCGAAAAGCGGCATGCGGTGGAAGTGCCGGCAAGCGATAAGGATCATTTGCAGAGCTGGTTATCGAACCAGGTGGGTTTGAAGCTCGTCGCACCGGATCTGGCGGCGCAAGGTTTCCAACTGGTCGGTGGCCGGCTGCTGCCTGCCGGCCAGGGCAAGGCCGCGATGCTGCTTTACGAGGACGACAAGGGCGAGCGCATTTCGCTCTTCGTCATCGCCGAATCGGCAGCCAAGGCCAAGGGCACTTATGGGGAAGAAGATGGTCCTGAGGCCGTCTACTGGCTGGACAAGGGTTATGGCTGCGCCGTCGTCGGATCGCTGCCGCGCGAGCAGCTGGCCGCAGTGGCCAAGAGCGCCTATGGCCAGCTTCTGGCGGGCTTGAAAAGCTGAGCAGGATCTCGTTTTTCCGGAGCCGCGCCGATGCCGAAACACGAAGGTCGTTTCAAAGCCTTTGCGCGACCTGCCTGCCTTGAAAACTGTCACAATTCGGCCCTAATCGAGGTGCGATAGCGCTTGCTGAATGCTGGCACTTCGGCTGGTGTGACCGATGTTTAGACTAGGGCAGTTTCCACAACCCAATCGAGGTTTTCTGAGCCCGCATGCCTGCCGAGATTCGCAAGGCCCGCGCGTCCGACGTCGATGACCTCGCCGCCATCGAAAAAGCTGTTTTCTCGAGCGACCGCATTTCTCGCCGCTCTTTTCGCCAACTGATCGAACGCGACACCGCCGAACTGCTGGTTGGCGAGAACGATGGCCACGTCGCCGGCTATGCGGTCGTGCTGTTTCGCAAGGGCAGCGGCGTCGCCCGGCTTTATTCGATCGCCGTCGGTCCATTTTTCGGCGGCCGTGGCGTTGGCCGCCTGCTGCTGGAACAGGCTGAAGCCGCCGCTTTCGAGCATGGCCGCATGATGCTTCGTTTGGAAGTCCGCGAGGACAACCCGCGCGCCATCCAGATCTACGAGCAGAGCGGCTACCGTAAGATCGGTCGTGAACCGGACTACTACGAGGATGGCGCCACTGCGCTGCGCTATGAAAAGACCTTGCGCGGCGACATTCCGGTCGCCACCGAAGTGCCGTTTTATCAGCAGACTTGCGAATTCACCTGCGGACCATGCTGCCTGATGATGGCGATGGCTAACTTCGACCCCGGATTCGTGCCGGATCCGGTTATGGAAATCAGGCTGTGGCGTGAGGCGACGACCGTTTTCATGATGTCGGGGCCGGGCGGCTGCGAACCGTTCGGGCTGGCCGTCGCTGGCTATGAGAGCGGGCTTGCTGCTGAGATCTATGTCTCCTTCTACGGCGCGCTGTTCCTGCAGTCGGTGCGCAGCGAGGACAAGCGCCGGGTGATGGAGCTGGCGCAGGTCGACTTTCGCCGCCGCGCGGAACTTTACGGCATCCCGGTGAATTACCGTTCATTCGGGCTTGACGACATTCGCACCGCGATCGCAGAGGGAAAACTGGTACTGGTCCTGATCAGCGGCTTCCTGATGTTCGGCAAGAAGGTTCCGCACTGGGTATTGGCCATCGGTGACGACGGCGATCATATCCTGATCCACGACCCTTGGGTCGAGGACGAGCGGCAGGAGACGATCCTCGATGCTGCCAACATTCCCGTGCCTTACGGCATCTTCATGAACATGGCGCAATTCGGCCGCGACGGATTGCGCGCCGCCATCACTCTCGGAAAGCGCGACAGCCAATGACCTGGGTCATCCTTACCGGCCGGCAGAACGATCTCGACCAAGTGGCGACGCCGCACAAGATCATCACCAATCGCGACTACCTTGCCCATCCGGCACTGTTTCGCGGTCAGCGGCCGAAGGTCATCAACCTGTCGAACAATTACGGCTACCAGAGCCGCGGCTATTACGCGTCGCTGCTTGCCGGTTCGCGCGGCCATAAGGTCATCCCGACGGTCGAAACGATGATCGACCTGTCGGAGCGCAAGCTCTATGAGCACGCGTTGCCGGAACTCGAACTCGCACTCAACAAGTGCCGCAAGGATCTGGGCGGCGCTTTCCCGCAGAAGGCCTGCATCTTCTTCGGCATCGGACCGTCCAGGATCTGGGACCGCTTCGCAAAACTTCTGTTCGACTGGTTCCGTGCCCCGGCACTCGAGGTCCACATCAGGGACAGCGCCGAATGGGCCTCGATCCGCAAGATCGGGTTCCATCCCCTGGCCAGGATGACCGAGGACGAGGAAACGCACTTTCTCCAGTGCCTGGAGACCTACACCAACCGCGAGTGGCGCGACACCAAGGGCCGCACGCCGGCGCGCTACACTTTCGCAACGCTGGTCGATCCGCATGAGGAACTGCCGCCGTCGGAGATTTCGTCGCTGCGCCACTGGGCCAAGATCGCTGAAAAGATGGGCGTCGAAATCGAGCCGATCACCAAGCGGGATCTGGCCAAGCTCGCCAACTACGACGCGCTGTTCATCCGCGAGACCACTTCGATCTCCAACCACACCTACCGCTTTGCCCGCCGCGCCCAGCAGGAAGGCATGCCGGTCATCGACGATCCGCTGTCGATGATCCGCTGCACCAACAAGGTCTATCTCAACGAGCTGATGACCTACAACAAGGTACCGGTGCCGCCGACGGTGATGATTGCCGGCACCTCGGACCTGGAAGTTGCGGCACAGACGCTGGGCTTCCCGCTGGTGCTGAAGATCCCGGACTCCTCGTTTTCGCGCGGCGTCAAGAAATGCGGCACCTTCGAAGAGTTGAAGACGCTCGCAACCGAATGGCTGGAGGATTCCGACCTCCTGATCGCGCAAAAATTCATTCCGACGGAATATGACTGGCGCGTCGGTGTCCTCGGCGGCCAGCCCTTGTTCGCCGTCCATTATCTGATGGCCAAGAAACATTGGCAGATCGTCAATCATAAGGCCAACGGCAAGCCCGACCAGGGCGGCATCAAGACCTTCACCCTGAAGGAAGCACCGGCCCACGTCGTCGAGACGGCGGTGAGCGCGGCGCGCTGCATTGGCGACGGCCTCTACGGCGTCGACCTCAAGGAAACCAGGGACGGCGTCTTCGTCATCGAGGTCAACGACAACCCCAACCTCGACCACGGCTGGGAAGACTCCGGCGAAAAAGACGAGGTCTGGGTGCGGCTGACGCAGTGGTTCCTGGAGCGGCTCGACCGGCCGGGGCGATAATATCCGAACTGAGGGGAAAAAGATGCTGTTCTTCGTAACCGAGGATTTTCGCGGCTGCGACCGCAAGGAGATCTACCGCCGTTTCCGCGACCAGGGCCGCCTGAAGCCGGACGCGCTTCTCGTGCACCACAGCTGGATCGCAGCGGATATGAGCCGCTGCTTCCTGCTGGTGGAGGCCGATGACGTCACGCTCCTGCAGCGGTGGGTCATCGAATGGGCGGATCTGGTCGAATTCGAGATCGTTCCCGTGGCGACGAACAAGGATATGGTGGAGGCATTGAGCGGACATCTCTGACCCGTTGGGAACCTCCTGGTTCGCCACAGCTGAATGCCGCCTTCTTCTATCAAGGAATTAACACGCGGATCGGGCGTCATCCCAAGGAGATCTAAGCCGGTTGCCCGCGCTTCCGCGAGACTGTCGCACTTAGCCGGACTGCCGGATCGTCGCGCTCGACTTCAGCAGCCGATTAATGTCCGACGCCTTTGACGGCACCCCGATCAAATAGCCCTGGGCCTCGACACAACCCTCCTTTTGCAGGAATTCAAGCTGCGCTTCGGTCTCGACACCTTCGGCGGTGACGGTGATGCCCAGCTGTGCGCCAAGCCCGATGATGGTGCGCACGATCGCCGCGGTATCGCGACTGTCGATGTCACGGGTGAAAGAGCGATCGATCTTGATCTTGTCGACGGGAAAGCGCCTGAGGTAGCCCAGCGACGAATAGCCGGTGCCGAAATCGTCCAGCGCGATGCGGACGCCCAGATCGCGTAGCTGCCTGAGTGTCTTGAGCACCAGATCGCTCTCGTCCATCAGCACCGTTTCGGTGATTTCCAGTTCAAGCCGGTTGGCCGGCACGCCCGAGAACGCCAGTGCCGAGATAACGCTGCGGGCAAAGGTACCGCTTTTGATCTGCACGGCGGAGACATTGACTGCGATGCGCCAAGCCGCCCAGCCTGCCGCGGTCGTGCAGGCTTTTCGCAGCGCCCATTCTCCAAGCGGCACGATCAGCCCGGTCTCCTCGGCGGCCGGAATGAAGTCGTCCGGCCGTACCAGGCCGCGCACCGGCGAACGCCAGCGCATCAAGGCTTCGGCACCGACGATTTCGCCGGAGGCGATGTTCATGATCGGCTGGAAATCCAGCTCGAATTCCCGTCGCGAGAGCGCTGCCCTGAGATCGATTTCGAGCGCCCGGCGTGCCCGCACCATCGCGTCCATGGCTGGTTCGAAGAAGCGGTACAGGTTGCGCCCTTCGCTCTTTGCCCGATAGAGCGCCATATCGGCATTTTTCAGCAAAGTGTCGGCGTCCTTGCCGTCATTCGGAAACAGCGCAATGCCGAGACTGATGCCGACACGCATGTCGTGTCTTTTGTCGCGAAACGGCTTTCCGATGATCTCGACGATGCGTTTGGCCAGCTTTTCCGCGTCGCCTGGGCTTTTGAGATTGAACTGGATGATGACGAATTCGTCGCCGCCGAAGCGGGCGACAACGTCCGTTTCATTGCGCAGGCACCGTTGCAGCCGTTCGGCCACGCATTTCAGCAGCCAGTCGCCGGCGGGGTGGCCCCAGCTATCGTTGACCGCCTTGAAGTGATCGAGGTCGAGCGAGAATATCGCCAGCGATCCGTCTCTGGTCTCACTCAGGGCTTGGTCGAGCCGTTCGCGAAGCATCGAGCGATTGGGCAGGTTGGTCAGTGTGTCGTGGTGCGCAAGATGGGTCATGCGCTCTTCCACGCGCCTGCGCTCGGTGACGTCGTCGAACGTCGCGACCCAGCCGCCGCCGCTCATCGGCCGGCGCGCAACCAGCAGCGTCCTGCCGTCAGCGAGATGGCGATGCGTTACGTGTGTTTTCCCCGCCCGCAGGCAGGCTTCGATTTGCGAGATTTCGCTGTCGGGGTCGAGCTTTGTATAAATGCCCAGTTCCAGCAGCCGCTTGAACGCATCACGGTGGCTCATACCAAGCGGGAAGTCGGCCGGCCTGACATGATAAAGTTCCAGGAAACGTTCGTTGCGCACGATCAGCTTGCCATCCGCATCGTACATCAAAAGGCCTTGCGACATGTTGGCAAGTGCCGCGTCGAAACGGCGGTGCTGCTCCTTCAACTCCTGCTCGGCGCGCCGTTGCTCGGTGATGTCCTCGTAGATCGATACCCAACCGCCTGACGCCAGCGGCCGGTGCGAAATGTTGACGATACGCCCGTCTGCAAGCGTTTCCTCATAGGTGGAAGGCTTTGCCTGGTCGATATAGGGCTTGCGGATGGCATAGAGTTGCTCAGCGCTTTGCGAGGCGATGCCGATATCCACGCTGTGCTGGAGGATGTCGAAAAACCGGATGCCGGGGCGCACCACTTCGGCGTCGAGGCGAAAGATGCTGATGTAGTTCCCGTTGCAGATGATCATCCGTTCATCGGCATCGAACATGCACAGGCCATGCGACATGTTCTCGACCGCTGCCGAAAAACGCTCGTTCTGTTCGCGCAGCTCGTCTTCAATAGGTTGCGGCTGACCAACGCCTTTGGCCCTCCGTCGGCGGACGGACGAACCAGCCTTGATACCGGCAACGGGCATGAGGCAAGCCTATGGACCATGGTTAACCATGGCACTGTTGTCCCTGCCGGTTAATTTACCGTTTTCAGCCGGCTGGAACGGCAGTCTGGCGTCGCGACTTTTCGATCGCCGCAAAGCGTTTGAGAAAGGCATTCTGCGCCCAAGTCACCGAGCGCGGCGTGACGTCGAAGCGCTCGGCGTTGAAGCCGCGCGGCCTGCCGAAGAACTCCGTCGCCTCTGCCGTCGAAAAACCCGCAAGCAGCGTTGCTTCGAAATAAGCGGCGATCTGATCCGCTCGCTTGATCTCCTTGCGCAGTCCCGCGTCGAGTTCGGCCGGCAGTGAAAAGCGCAGATGGATGGCGCGCTGCAGCCTGATCTCGCAATCCCTGTAGCTGCCGCCCATCACGGATTTGAACGGCGAGATCATGTCGCCGATGACATATTCCGGCGCGTCGTGCAGCAGCGCCGCCAACCGCGCGTCGGCGTCGGCATCCGGCATCAGCTCGCCGACAAGCGTTTCGACCAGCAGCGAATGCTGGGCGACAGAAAAGGCGTGCTCGCCTCTGGTCTGGCCGTTCCAGCGTGCGACGCGGGCAAGGCCATGGGCAATATCGGAGATCTCGATGTCGAGCGGCGAGGGATCGAGCAGATCGAGCCGTCGGCCGGACAGCATGCGCTGCCAGGCGCGCGGCGGCGCCCCGGCGCGATCGGCAGCCATCAGGCATCCTCCGCGCCGATGGCTTCCCGCGGAAAGCTGAATTTCGCCCAGGACGGGATAGCGAGCGACACGGCGACATCCTCCGCCAGGATCGGCAGGCCGGCGTCGAGCGCTGCCTTGACCCGGTCGATGCGGGCAATGGCAAGGCCTGTCCTGGCCGCGGTCGAGCCAAGCGTGCCGACCGGTCGCCCCTCCACGGTCAACTCTGCGCGCGAAGTGGGCAGGGTGCGTTCGGCCGAGACAATCAACACCCGACGCCTGGCAGTGCCTCGATGCTGCATGCGCGAGACGACCTCCTGGCCGACGTAGCAGCCTTTCTTGAAGCCGACACCGCCGATCTCGTCGAGCAACACGTCATGCGGAAAAGCGTCGCCGAGCTGGTAGTCCGCACCGCTTTCGGCAATGCCATGGGCGATGCGAAAGGCTTGCCATGCGGCAAGGTCGCCGCCATCTGCGGTGTCATCGTAGAAGCGCTTGACGGCAGTATCGACAAACCGCGCATCAGCAAACGGTGCTGATTCAAATTGCGAAGTGGTTGAATCGCTTCCCCATGCGACGGCCACAACCGGCTGATCCAGCTTGGCAATTTCGACTTTAGCGCGCAATTTATAGAGCGTCAGCCGGCGCATGAAATCATCGGCGGTCTCGGTACGGCATTCAAGTCGGAAAGCATTTTCGCCGGCGCGCGAGATCAGGAAGTCGAAAAGGATCTTGCCTTGCGGCGTTAGCAGCGCGCCGGGCTTTGCTTCGCTGCTGCCGAGCACGTCGAGGTCGGTGGTCAGGATGTTCTGTAAAAAGTGCTCGGCATCCGGCCCGGACACGGAAACGAGTGCGCGATCTCTGAGCGGGGCAAAGGGCATGGTGGGAAAACGAGCCTGATCTTGCAAAACTATCGGCCATTACGTAAGCCGCTGGCACTTCCCCCGCAAGAGACCGGATCCGTATGGCCCCCATCTACGATCTCATCCTGACAGGCGGCACCGTGGTCAATCACGACGGCCAGGGTTTTCGCGACGTCGGCATCAATGGTGGGCGCATCGCTGCCATCGGCGACCTCCGCCAGGCGTCGGCCGGTGAGACGATCGACTGCCGTGGGCTGCACATCCTGCCGGGCGTCGTCGACAGCCAGGTGCATTTCCGCGAGCCGGGCCTGGAGCACAAGGAAGATCTGGAGACGGGCTCGCGGGCAGCGGTGCTCGGCGGCGTCACCGCCGTCTTCGAGATGCCGAACACCAATCCGCTGACCACCAGTGAGGCAACCCTTGCCGACAAGGTGCGGCGTGCCACCGGCCGCATGCATTGCGACTTTGCCTTCTGGGTTGGCGGGACCCGCGACAATGCAAAAGACGCTGGCGATCTCGAGCGGCTGCCTGGTGCGGCCGGCATAAAAGTTTTCATGGGCTCGTCCACCGGCGACCTGCTGGTCGAGGACGACGAAGGCGTTGCCTCGATCCTGAGGAACACACGCCGCCGCGCCGCCTTTCACTCCGAGGACGAGTTCCGGCTGCGCGAGCGGCTTGGCGAGCGCATCGCGGGCGATCCGTCCTCACATCCGGTGTGGCGCGACGAGATCGCTGCGTTGCGCTGCACGGAGCGCCTTGTGCGCATCGCGCGCCAGGTCCGCGCCCGGATCCATGTGCTGCACATCTCGACCGCCGAGGAGGTAGGCTTCCTCGAGCAGCACAAGGATGTCGCGACCTGCGAGGCGACGCCGCATCATCTGACGCTGAGCGCCGATGATTATGCGCAGTTGGGCACCCTGATTCAGATGAACCCGCCGGTGCGCGCCACGCGCCATCGCGACGGGGTCTGGTACGGCGTTGCGCAAGGCATCGTTGATGTGCTCGGCTCCGACCATGCGCCGCACACGCTGGCCGAGAAGGCAAAGCCTTATCCGGCGTCGCCGTCCGGCATGACCGGGGTGCAGACGTTGGTGCCGATCATGTTGGATCATGTCAACGCCGGCCGGCTGACGTTGCAGCGCTTTGTCGACCTGACCAGCCACGGCCCGCAGCGTATTTTCGGCATCGCCAGGAAAGGCCGTATTGCCGCCGGCTACGATGCCGATCTGACCATCGTCGATCTGAAGCGCCGCGACACCATCGCCAACGCCCAGCAAGGCTCCAAGGCCGGCTGGACGCCTTATGACGGCAGGCAGGTGACCGGCTGGCCCGTCGGCACCATCGTGCGCGGCCGGCGCGTGATGTGGGAAGGCGAGATCGTCACGCCAAGCCAGGGCAGGGCGGTGGAATTTTCCGAGGCGCTGGCGCGCTAGTCGCCGGCGACGAAGAACGTCCATTGTCCGGTCGGCGTGATGCCGACGCGGTAGAAAATGTAGGCACCAAACTGCTTCATGTCGTCATAGTCGCTGGCGGTGACGATCTTGAACAGCTCGACCCGCTGCCTGGCATCGAGCTTGTCCAGCGGCAGGGCGAAGAAATAGGGCCAGACATAGAGGTCCTGCGGCGTGCCGGCATCGACATGGACAAAACCGGCACTGAGCACTTCTTCCAGGATGGCGAGAATCTCCTGGCCTTCCGTATCGCCCGAAAGGCCCTTCAGGAAGGCGATCGGGTCGCCCTCGATGTCACCCAGCGACAACTGGGTCATCATGTCGCCCTTGCCGATCAGCGGTCGAAGTTTTTCGATGTCGCCGCTTTTGCAGGCCTCGACTATCAGATCGTGCATGCGCCTGACCGGTTCCGGCAACTTGGCCAGGTCGTAGACGACTTCGGGCACGGGCGCGTCCGGATCGACATGCGGATTGGCCATGCCGCCATCGTTGGCCGGCCCTTTCGGTTCGGTTTGTTCCGGCTCGTCGGATGGCGTCGGCTGGCTGGCCGGTGGTGGCGTCGTGCCGAGCGGGCCGGGCATCGGCACGGTACTTCCGGGCGGCGACATGTCAGCGTCGGGCGGCGGCGTGACCGGTGAGGGAAGGTCTTCGCGCTTGATCTCGCTGAGGGCTTGAGAGGGACTGCTCGCAAGAAACAGTGCAGAAGGAATCATGGCGCAGGAAGCGGTGAACCAAATGCTGAGGACCAGGCCGCGCGGCTTGCCTGATATCGAAAAATTCACCGCCTGCTACTCCCTGGTTCCAGCCCATCCATGTGCCCGGACACGATGTCCGGCGGCGCGCCGTCGTCAAAGAACGGGGGTCAGTGACGCAGTCTTTCGGGCTCGAAGGCCCCGGCAATCACCTTTTCACGCATGCGATCGAGCAGGGCAAGCGCCGAGGTCTCGCCATTGGTGCGCAGCATTTCGCCGAATGCCGTTTCGAGGGCCGCCTCGGCGATGATTTCCGGCTCGATCCCGGCCGACAATCCTTCTGCCCAGGCTTCGCTGTGGCTTTCCACGGCGGTCAGGCGCTTTTCTTCCCTGACCAGCGCGTCGATGTCGTTGACGCCATGTTCCATTGCGATGTCCACCCTTTCAAGCGGTGATCCGTTGGACAGGGATCAAGCTTGAGTTGTCCCTTTTACACGCAGGCCCAGCAAGTATTTGTAAATGCGACATTTTTTTGGTCGTCGTCTACAAATTCCGTCGCGTCCAGCAAACCTGCGTCCGATCCGTTTCAAACTTAGCCGATTAGGCAGGCCAAGGGGACGGAAACCTTCAGTTTGAGTTAATTTCACATCTGCGCGCTAACGTTTCGTTAACATAGTTGCAAAAGTGCAACATCAGGTTTGCACCAAGACCTCACTCGAGGCAAGCGGAGAAGCGTCGAACGCGTCCGCCGCAACGGCGCCGACCCTTGATGCGGCTTTTCCGCAAAGCGGCTGCCGCCGTCAGTTTCCGTAGCGCGAGGCGATGTCGCGAGACAGCGTCTCGCCTTCCTTCATGTAGCGGCTGATGGCTTCCGTCGCCGAGGCCGTGCATTGCGTATAAGTACCGCCGAACGACCGGTAGCCGCGGTTGAAGCTGGCGATGAAGCGGGCGCGCCGCTCCGGGTTCGGATTTTCCGATGCGATCAGTTTTTCCATCTCGGCTCGCCACCGATCGCCCTTCTCGCCACACAGATTACGCAGGAAATGCAGCGAGCCGAGCACTTCCGCCAGCCGCATCAGCCCGGGCTCGAACGGTGCTTCGGCGGCAATCGCCGGGCGCGCACCGACAACCACACTGACGGCGAGGCATGCGGCGAGAAACGAAGACGTGCGGCTCATGGGTCCTTGTGCTGAAACAATTTGTCGCCTGCAAGGCGATTCTCTGGCTCAGATCTCGCCGTCTTTGTCGGGACCGAGTAGATCGTCGGCAATTTCAAACACTGCATCGGCGAGCGGCATCCCTGTCATTTCGGCCAGCGTATAGAAACCCGCGGTCTCGGCATCGTCGCTGGCCACCGCCTCGCCGCCAGCATACTCGGCCCCAAACACCGTCAGCCAGTAGTCGACAGGATGCCCGTCGCCGCTGCCGTCGATGTGGATTTCCCGCAGCGGCCGGTAGATGCGCGCCTGCAATCCGGTCTCTTCCAGCAATTCGCGCCGTGCTGCCTGTTCCAGCGTCTCGCCGGCTTCGACCTTGCCGCCGGGAAAGGCATGGAGACCTTGCGAGGGTGGCCTGGCCCGCTTGACCAGCAGCACCGTGTTCTCGCGCACGACGCAGACCGAGACTGCCGGAATGATCTTGCGTGCTTCCATGGGCTTCGGATCGCTCGATTGGCATAGCCCGTTGTGGACCGGCCGCCGGCGAACAGCTTTAGCGGTTGCGAAAGGCGGATTCCATGGCCACTTTCACATGCCACCAATTCGAGAGCTGAATTCATGTGCGGACGCTTTGACGGCCACTCCGGACCAGACCGCCGCCTTTCTCAGCCTAGCGGAACTTGAGGAGTTTCCGGCCCGCTACAACATCGCGCCGACGCAGCCGGTGCTGATGGCGTTCGCCGGATTGCCACAGGCGCCGGGCTCGAACCTGCCCGACCGCCGCTCGATGCTGGTGCGCTGGGGCCTGATCCCGGCCTGGGTCAAGGATACGCGTAACTTCCCGCTGCTGTTCAACGCGCGTTCTGAGGGGGCTTCGGAAAAGGCGTCGTTTCGCGCTGCCATGCGCCATCGGCGCGCCCTGGTACCGGCTTCGGGATTCTACGAATGGCACCAAACCGGTGGCAGAAGAGGGCAGCCCTATTGGGTGCGGCCAAGGGGTGGCGGGCTTGTCGCCTTCGCCGGGCTGATTGAGACCTATGCCGAGCCGGGCGGCTCGGAAATGGACACCGGCGCCATTCTGACCGCCCACGCCAATGCCGACACTGCCCATATCCACGACCGCATGCCGGTGGTGATCCATCCCGAAGATTTCGCGCGCTGGCTGGATTGCCGCACGCTCGAGCCGCGCGACGTGGCCGATCTGCTGAGACCCGCCCAGCTCGATTTCTTCGAAGCGATCCCGATTTCCGACCTCGTCAACAAGGTCGCCAATACCGGGCCGGAGATTCAGGAGAAGGGCGTCGTCGAGCTTGAGCCCGACAAGGTCAAGCGCCGGAAGTCCGGCGCGAACGACAGTCAGATGAGTTTATTTTAGCAAAAGCTACTATTACTGGTTCGCCGTGAGCGCCTCAATCTTTCCCGACGGCATTCTCAGGCAGCGCGCGGCGAAACGATTTTTTGCGCCGGCTTCTTCTTCTTCGCGGTGTGCAGAAGAGCTGCGACAATTGCTGCCGGGCCGATCGCCCGGTAATGGCTGGCGAGCGCCGGTTGCTTGGCGCGGTTGGATTCTTGCTTAGGCATTGTTCTCTTCCCTGGTAACGTCTTCGTGTCTGCGTTTGCTGGCCGAATCCGACCAAATCGTGACGCTTGCTGATCTAGCCGGCGAATGTTTCATCACAGTGCCGACCTGTTTAATAAAATGTTTCAGTGGCTCAATTCCTGTGAGCCAACGATATTTTTGGCGAAGGTAGCGACTTGACGGCAACACCGGGCAAGGCGATAAAGCCGGCCATGAGAACGTCTTTCGCCATTTGTGGCATTTGCATTATTGGCTAGCCTCGCGCTGGTCCTGGACGTTTTCGCCTCATCTCCTCCCAGATTGGACAAACGCCCCGGCCAGCAGGCTGGAGCCGATTCGCGCCTCGGCGTAACCGACTCCATCCAGGCACGATCCCAAAAGGTCATGCCAAAGTAACACACCGGGAACGCACGTATGTCTGACGCATCGAAGAGCCTGCGCCTCTACAACACGCTAACGCGGAGCAAGGAGGATTTCTTCCCGATCGATCCGCGCAACGTGCGCATGTATGTCTGCGGCCCGACGGTCTATGACTTCGCCCATATCGGCAATGCGCGGCCGGTGATCGTCTTCGACGTGCTGTTCCGCTTGCTGCGCCATCTCTACGGGCAAGCGCACGTCACTTACGTCCGCAACATTACGGACGTCGACGACAAGATCAACGCTCGCGCGCTGCACGATTTCGGCGGCGAAATTGCATCGGGCAAGCTGTCGCTGAACGAAGCGATCAGGCGGGTCACCGAAAAGACCGCCGGTCAGTTCCACAAGGACGTTGCGGCGCTCGGTTGCCTGGAACCGACGGTCGAGCCGCGCGCCACCGAGTTCGTCGAGCCCAGGCCCGACGGCAAGGTCGACATGATCTTCTTGATTCAACGCTTGATCGAACGCGGCCATGCCTATGTCGCGGCTGGAGAAGTCTTGTTCGACACCGCTTCCATGCCGGATTATGGGCAGTTGTCGAAGCGCAATCTCGATGAGCAGCAGGCCGGCGCCCGCGTCGCCGTCGATGAGCACAAGAAGAACCCGCAGGATTTCGTGCTGTGGAAATTGTCTTCGCCCGAGGAGCCGGGCTGGGACAGCCCGTGGGGCAGGGGTCGGCCGGGCTGGCACATCGAGTGCTCGGCGATGTCGGCCGCCTATCTCGGCGAGGTGTTCGATATCCATGGCGGTGGTCTCGACCTGATCTTTCCGCACCACGAAAACGAGATCGCGCAATCGCGTTGCGCCCACGGCACCGAAACGATGGCCAAGATTTGGATGCACAACGGTTTCCTGCAGGTCGAGGGCCAGAAGATGTCCAAGAGCCTGGGCAATTTCTATTCGATCACCGAATTGCTGGAGACGGATACCTTTGGCGGCCGCAAATGGCCGGGCGAGGTGCTCAGGCTGGCGATGCTGATGACGCACTATCGCGAGCCGATCGACTTTTCCGTGCGCAAGCTGGAAGAGGCGGAGAATACGCTGCGCAAATGGAAGCGGGCGGCCGATCTGGCGCCGCCGACGGCAAAGCCGGTGCCGGCGGATGTGATCGAAGCGCTGTCGGATGACCTTGCCACCTACGCCGCATTCCAGTTGCTGACGCAGTTGGCTGGTGATGCTGTTGATTTCAACGCAGGTAGCGGCAACGCAGCCGCCGAAGACAACGATGCTGCCGCTTCACTGAAGGCATCGCTTCTGTTCCTCGGCTTCGACATCGCAACAGCCAAGGTGGATGAAGACGCCATTGCCAAGGCGATCGCCAAACGCCTCGCGCTGATCGCCGCAAAGAACTGGGCCGAGGCCGACCGCATCCGCGACGAGTTGCTGACGCAAGGCATCCAGTTGAAGGACGGCAAGGACCCCGTCACCGGCGAACGCATCACCACCTGGGAGGTAAAAAGATGATCGATCATCTCGGCATCACCGTTTCGGATTTCGACGCGTCGAAGGCTTTTTACGACAAGGCAATGGCGCCGCTCGGCGCCGCGCTGCTCTACATGGTGCCGCAGGAATATACCGGCGGCGCCAAGGTCGGCGGCTACGGCCGCGACCGGCCGGTGTTTTGGCTGCATGCCGGCAAGGACAAGCCGAAGGATCATCAGCATGTCGCCTTCACCGCTCGCAGCCGCGCCGAGGTCGATGCCTTTCACGCCGCGGCGATTGCCGCCGGCGGCAAGGACAATGGCCGGCCGGGCCTGCGCCCGCACTACCATCCGAACTATTATGGCGCCTTTGTTTTCGATCCCGACGGCAACAACGTCGAGGCGGTTTGCCATGCCCCGGAGTAGTGCGCGATGAGCCTCGACAACAGACCGGTCTATACAGGCGGCTGCCAGTGCGGCGCGGTGCGCTTCCGCGTCGAAGGAGCGCTCGGCGATGCTTCCGTCTGCCATTGCCGCATGTGCCAGAAGGCGAGCGGCAATTTCTACCTGCCGCTGGTCTCGGTGCGCGGCGCAAGGCTGGACTGGACGCGCGGTGAGCCCAAACGCTTCCGCTCGTCCAACGCGGCTTTGCGCGGTTTCTGCGCCGAATGCGGCACGCCGCTGACCTTCGAAGCGCCCGACGGGGTGGCCCTCGCCATCGCCACATTCGACCACCCCGAGGAGATTGCGCCGACCATCCAATGGGGTGTCGAAGCCAAGCTCCCGTACGTGGATCACGTCCACGAATTGCCAGGTGAGGAAACGATGGCCGACGTCTCGCCGGCCTCCTATCTCGCCGATCTCGTCTCCTACCAACATCCCGACCACGACACCGAACAATGGCCGCCGGAGGAAAAATCATGACCGAAACCGTTCGTACCGGCGGCTGCCAGTGCGGCGCCGTGCGCTTCCGCATCCACGGGGCGCTCGGCCGCCCGTCCATTTGTCATTGCCGCATGTGCCAGAAACAGTTCGGGTCGTTTTTCGGCGCGCTGGTGACAGTGCCGAGCGACGGCGTCGAATGGGTGCGCGAGGAGCCGAGTTACTTTCAGTCGTCGGTCAACATCGATCGCGGCTTCTGCGCCCGCTGCGGCACACCGCTGACCTACCGCCAGCCCGGCGCGCTGGAGATCGCTATCGGCGCCTTCGACGACCGTTCCGATCTGGCGCCGCAGATCCAGGTTAACTACGCCGCCAGGCTGCCTTGGGTCGAGACGATCTTCGACGCGCCGATCCATGACGACCCGGATTTCTACGCGCGACAGGAATCCATCATCTCCTTCCAGCATCCCGATCACGAGACGGCCAACTGGCCGCAGCAGGGCCTGAAATTATGAGCAGCGAATTCCGTACCCTCTATCCCGAGATCGAGGCTTTCGAGTCCGGCATGCTCGACGTTGGCGATGGCCATCAGGTCTATTGGGAGCGCTCCGGCACCAGAGGGGCCAAGCCGGCTGTCTTCCTGCATGGCGGGCCGGGCGGCACCATTTCGCCAAAGCACCGGCGGCTGTTCGATCCGAAGCTGTACGATGTCATCCTGTTCGACCAGCGCGGCTGCGGAAAATCGACGCCTAATGCCTCGCTTGAAGCCAACACCACCTGGCACCTGGTCGCCGACATCGAGCGCCTGCGAAAAATGTGCGGCTTCGACAAATGGCTGGTGTTCGGCGGTTCGTGGGGTTCGACGCTGGCGCTGGCCTATGCCGAGACCCACTCCGAGCGGGTCAGCGAACTGGTCGTGCGCGGCATCTACACGCTGACCCGCGCCGAACTCGAATGGTACTACCAGTTCGGCGTGTCGGAGATGTTCCCCGACAAGTGGGAGCGGTTTCTGGCGCCGATCCCGGAGGCCGAGCGCGGCGACATGATGGCCGCCTACCGCAAACGGCTGGTCGGCAGCGATCCTGTGGCGCAGGTCGAGGCCGCCCGCGCCTGGAGCCTGTGGGAGGGCGAGACGATCACGCTGCTGCCGGAACCGGAAACCAGCGGTCCCTTCGGCCAGGATGATTATGCCCTGGCTTTCGCCCGCATCGAGAACCACTATTTCGTCCATGCCGGCTGGCTGGAAGAGGGACAGCTGCTGCGCGATGCATGGAAGCTTAAGGATATCCCGGGTACGATCGTTCACGGCCGCTACGACATGCCGTGCCCGGCGTGCTACGCCTGGGCGCTGCACAAGGCGTGGCCGAAAGCGGATTTCCATCTGATCGAAGGCGCCGGCCACGCCTATTCGGAGCCGGGCATCCTCGACAGGCTGATCCGCGCAACGGACATGTTTGCCGGGAAATGACCATGGCTCGCGAGCGCCTTTATCTGTTCGACACCACGCTGCGCGATGGTCAGCAGACGCCGGGTATCGACTTCTCCGTCGAGGACAAGATCGCCATCGCCAAGCTGCTCGACGAGTTCGGCATCGACTACGTCGAGGGTGGCTACCCCGGCGCCAATCCAACCGACACCGCCTTCTTTGCCGAGCGTCGCACGGCCGATGCCAAGTTCGTTGCCTTTGGCATGACCAAACGGGCAGGAGTGTCGATCTCGAACGATCCTGGGCTTGCCGCGCTGGTCCAGTCGAAGTCGGAGGCCATCTGTTTCGTCGCCAAGAGTTGGGACTACCATGTCCGCGTCGCGCTCGGCTGCACCAATGAGGAGAACCTCGAGGCGATCAAGGCCTCGGTCGAGGCGGCGCTCACTGCTGGCAAGGAGGCGATGGTCGACTGCGAGCATTTCTTCGACGGCTTCAAGGCCAACCCCGATTATGCGCTGGCCTGCGCCAGGACGGCCTACGATGCCGGCGCGCGCTGGGTGGTGCTGTGCGACACCAATGGCGGCACGCAGCCCTCCGAGGTGCGCGCCATCGTCGAAAAGGTGATCGCCGCTGGCATACCGGGCGACCATCTCGGCATCCACGCCCATGATGACACCGGCCAGGCGGTGGCGAATTCGCTTGCCGCCGTGGAGGCCGGCGTCCGCCAGATCCAGGGCACGCTGAATGGCATCGGCGAGCGCTGCGGCAACGCCAACCTGATCTCGATCGTGCCGACATTGGCGTTAAAGGCGGCCTTTTCGGGCCGCTTTGCTACAGGCATTTCGGCAGAAGCGTTGACCGGTATATCGCGCCTGTCCCGCGCCTTCGACGAGTTGCTGAACCGCGCGCCCGAAGCGCAGGCGCCCTATGTCGGCGCCTCCGCTTTTGCTACCAAGGCCGGCATCCATGCCTCGGCGCTGGCAAAGGAGCCGGCGACCTACGAGCATGTGCCGCCAGAGACCGTCGGCAACCGCCGCCGCGTCATGGTTTCGGACCAGGGCGGCAAGGCCAATTTCCTGGCTGAGCTGAAACGGCGTGGCATCGACATGCCCCGGGACGACCATCGCCTCGACGCGCTGATCGCCGTGGTCAAGGAGCGCGAGGCCGAGGGCTATGCCTACGAAGGTGCCGACGCCAGCTTTGAGCTTTTGGCGCGCAAGATGCTGCACGGCCTGCCGGAATTCTTCCGCGTCACTTCTTTCCGCTGCATGGTCGAGCGCCGGTTCGACGCCAACGGCCAGCTGAAGACGGTCTCGGAGGCGATCGTGAAAGTGCTGGTCGAGGGCGAGGAGAAGATGTCGGTGGCCGAAGGCCACGGCCCGGTCAACGCGCTCGACATTGCGCTGCGCAAGGATCTCGGCAAATTCCAGAGCGAGATCGCCGATCTCGAACTGGCCGACTTCAAGGTGCGCATCCTCAACGGCGGCACCGAGGCGATCACCCGCGTGCTGATTGAATCGCATGACGGCACCGGTGCGCGCTGGTGGACGGTCGGCGTCTCCGAAAACATCATCGATGCTTCCTTCCAGGCGCTGATGGATTCGATCGTCTATAAGCTGATGAAGAACCGCGACATGGCGGGCTTGGCGGCGGCGGAGTAAGAAATGGGCTTTTCGATAAGCTGGCTGGGCTTTCGCGGTTACGGGATAAAGGAAGCTGCGGCGTTGTTCGGGCGCGAGATTGGCGATCCATCGGAGATTTTCGAAGCGCCTGTGAACGCCTATGCCAGCGAAAAGAACTGGGCGATCATCATCCTCGATCCCTGCAGCTTTCCGAACCCGCCTCAGCAATATCTGGCCGCGATTTCGCAAGAGCGGGAAATCGTGATCGCGCACATAGAAGAGCATGTAATGTTCGCGCGCGCCGAGCTCTGGCGCGACGGAAGGAACATCTGGAAAGTCTGGCACAGCGGCGACAAGACCGTGCGGGACTTGCATGTCACGGGTGATCTCCCCGCGTCTTTCGAAGCGCTGAAGCAACAGTGTTTTTCAAAGCAGGATGAAGAAGATAGCAAAGGTACAGAGGTCGATCTTGTTTTTGACCTTCCCCTCGATCTTGCGGCGGAACTGACGGGCTTTAGGCACGATGAAGGTTCGCCCGACAACGTCTTTTTCGAACTCAAGGAGAAGCCTGCTCCGCCTTGAGACCGTGTCGTGCCGGGCCTGCAATCACTCTCGCAGACAGCGGCAATTGTTCGACGTTTAGCGGTCGTGTTGAACCATCAGCAAGACTCCATTGATCCATCAGCAATTTGCGATGGTTTTGGGCAAGCCGCTGGCGCATAGCCTTGGGCCATGGCTACCCAAGCACTTCAAATCGATGCCGATACCAAAGCTCGTCGCGGCTTCCTGCTGGCGCTCGGCGCCTACCTGCTTTGGGGGCTGCTGCCCTTCTACATGAAGGCTGTCGCGCATCTGCCGCTGGCCGAAGTTATCGCCCACCGCATCGTCTGGTCGGTGCCGATCGCGGCCGCTGTCCTGGTCTGGGCCGGTCGCACTGCCGATTTCAAAGCGGCAGTTCGTTCGCCGCGCATCATTTCGATGGCGGTGCTGACGGCGGCGCTGATCTCGGTCAACTGGGGCATCTATGTCTGGGCGATCGCGGTCGACCGCACCATCGAGACCGCGCTCGGCTACTACATCAACCCGCTGGTCAGCGTCGTTGTCGGCGCGCTGCTCCTCGGCGAGCGGCTCGACCGCCTGCAGATCGCGGCGGTGGTGCTGGCGGCAATCGCGGTCGCGGTGCTGACCATCGACGCCGGCAAACTGCCCTGGGTGTCGCTGGTGCTGGCCTTTTCCTTTGCCGCCTATGGCTTCTTCCGCAAGACGCTGCCAATCGGCCCGAGCCAGGGCTTCCTGCTTGAAGTGCTGCTGCTGTCGGTGCCGGCACTCGGCTACATCATCTTCCTGATCGCCACAGGACAGGATCATTTCGTCTCCAGCTCGCTGAACGACACCGCCTTGCTGATCGGCTGCGGTCCGGTCACCGCCGTGCCTCTGCTGTTGTTTGCGTTCGGCGCCAGGCTGCTGCGCCTCTCCACCATCGGCATCATGCAATATATCGCGCCGACGATCGTCTTTTTGATCGCGGTGCTGATTTTCGGCGAACCCTTCGGCAGTGTTCAGGCCATAGCCTTCGGGCTGATCTGGGCGGCACTGGCGATGTACTCCTGGTCGATGTTTTCTTCGGCGCGCAAGACCGTTTCCGCATCAGCTCGCGCCGCGTAACGAAGAAAGGCGGCTGGCCGGTCTTAATGCCGGCAGCCGCGTCTTTCACGAGCGCTCAGCGCTTCGGCCCGAAGCCGGGATATGGCTGCAGCGGCACGACGGCGGCAATATCCATCATGCCGGCCTTGACCAGCGGCAAAGTTGCAAGATGGTGGCGCACGTCGGCATCGCTGCCGGCTTCGAACATCATGCCGCTGCCGGGAATGTCGCCCCGATTCCACACCTGACGCACGGCGCCTTCGGCATAGAGCGTGCGGCGCTGCTCGGCCTCGCCAGGCAGCAGCGGCGCGAAATCGGCGTCGGTGAACTTTTCGGTGTTGCGCGCTAGAAGGGCAAAGAACTGCATCGGAATCTCCTGATGTTGGCCGTTGGAATGGCGGAAATATTCGCTTCTGCTGGCCAGACAGTCCAAGACTGATTAGGCTAAATTTGAGACCTCACGGGACTTGAGCATCGAAGCAACAATGTTCGACCTGCGCCAGCTTCGCTATTTCATCACGGTGGCCGAAACCGGCAACGTCGGGCGTGCCGCCGAATTGCTGCACATCTCGCAGTCGCCGCTCAGCCGTCAGATCATTCAGCTGGAGGAGCAGCTGGGCGTCGCACTTTTCGAGAGGGCGAGGCGGCGTGTTCATCTCAATGCCGAGGGCCGCGCTTTTCTTGCCGAGGCGCGTGCGCTGCTGGCTCATGCAAGACGGCTGGAGGAGCTCGGCCGCAATCTCGCCAGCGGTACGGTCGGCCGTCTCGCCATCGGTTATGTGGAAGGTGCGGTCCATGCCGGGCTTGTCGCTCGGATGCTGCGCCAGTTTCGCCGCGACCGGCCCGAATTTCATCTTCAACTGAAGGGTCAGCGTTCCGCCGCCCAGATCGAAGCGCTGCGCGAACGATCGCTCGATCTGGGCCTCGTCTACACGCCTCCTCCTGCCGACGATCCCGACATCGCCGCCATGCTCATTATGCGCGAGCCGCTGGTTCTGGCGATGCCGGAAGGCGATCCATTGGCAGAAATCGCGGAGATACTGCCGCAGCAACTGGACGGACGCACCTGGATCACGGTGGTGCGCCAGCCTGACGACACCAACCGCAGCCAATTTCTCGCCGCCTGCGCGAAGGCGGGCTTCCTGCCCGACATTGCCTATGAGACGACCGATCCGTTGACGTCGTTGGGCCTGGTCAGCGCCGGGCTTGGGCTGGCGACGGTGCAGGCCAGCCTGCGGAGTGCCGCGCCGCCTCAGACGGTGTTTCGCGATCTGCCGTGGTTTGAACGCACCGTCTCGATCCATCTCGCCTGGCGGCGTCAGGACAAGCGTGCGGTCATCGGAGACTTGAGGAAGGCAGTAGGCAAGGAGTGAATAGTGAATAGTGAATGGACAGGCGCCGGTTTGGAAAGTCTTCTACTTCACCATTCACCATTCACCATTCACCATTCACCATTCACCATTCACTCTACATCTTATCAATCACCGACTGCACACCCTCCGTCGGTGCATCGACGGAGGATCCCGCCACCATGATAGCGGCGACGATTGCTTCCGGATCCTCGACCACCAGCGGCTTGACCCGTTGCGCCGTGTGGATGAAGCCCTCCGTTGCCATGTGGTCGAGCAACGCCAGCATCGGATCCCAGAACCCTCCGACGTTGCCGAAGACGATCGGCTTGCGGTGATGGCCGAGCTGCGCCCAAGTCATGATCTCGACGATCTCCTCGACCGTGCCGATGCCGCCGGGCAACGCCACAAAGGCGTCGGATTTCTCAAACATCCTGTGCTTGCGCTCGTGCATGTTGTCGGTGATGACGAGCTCGTCGAGCCGGTTAAGCGCGGTTTCGGTCGCCTCCCGGTTGATCAGAAAGCGTGGAATTATGCCGGTTACCTTGCCACCGGCCTTTAATGCCCCTTCAGCGACGGCACCCATGATCCCTTTAGTGCCGCCGCCATAAATCAGACGCAGGCCGGACTTGCCGATCGAGCGGCCAAGCAGGTGTCCGGCCTTGATATAGGTCTCATCTCGGCCCGGGGACGAGCCGCAATAGACGCAGACAGATCGAATCGTGTTCATGTTATGATTGGTGATAGGGACTATAGGCATGGTCAAGCCCCGGGGCGGGCTTTTTCTTGTCGGCTTTGGCAAAACAGGCTAGACCGAAATTAGGTGGCTAAGGGGCAGGGAAACATGGCAATTAATCCATTGAAGGCGTTTTTGTTCGCGGCTGGCGGCTCTGTCGCAGCAGCGGGAACCGCCTATGTATCGGGCGCACTCGACCCGTATCTCAATTCTACCCGGCCTGCGGAGGTCGCGGCGCTGACGCCGCCGGCTTCGAAACCGGCCGCTCCGGCGACCGAGGACCGGCTGCCGCCTGCGTCTGCCGCGTCCACCGATGCGGCAGCGCCCGCCGCGCCGGCCACAGCAGGTGCAATCGTGCCGACCTTCGACATCGTGCGCGTCGAAAGCAACGGCTCGATCGTCGTCGCCGGCAATGCGGCGCCCAACGCCAAGGTCGAGATTCTCAACGGTTCGGCTGTGCTCGGCTCGACGGTCGCCGGTCCCGACGGCGCCTTTGCCATTATTCTCGACGATCCGCTGAAGCCCGGCGACTACACGATCACGCTGCGCTCGACGGCTGGCAATGTCGTGACCGCCTCGGCGCAGACCGCGGTCGTTTCGATCCCCCAGAATTCCACCGGCCAGGTGCTGGCAATGGTCGAGGAGCCGGGCAAGCCGTCCGAACTGCTCACTGTTCCGGCCCCTCAGGCGAAATCTGACGCCTCGCCGCCTGTCGGCGAACAGGCGGCCGTTCAGCCACCCGCCACGGGCACCGAATTGCCGGTTGCCGCAGCGCCGGCGCCAGCCGCCCCGGCGGCTGATGTTCCAGCAGCGTCTGCTCCTGCCGCGCCGGCCGCTGTTGAAGCCGCGCCGGCTCCGGCAGCGCCCGCCACACCGGCAGCGCCCGCTACTTCCGCGGCGGAGCGGAAGATCGTCGTCGAAGCTGTCGAAATCGACGGCAACAAGATTTTCGTTGCCGGCGTCGCCGATCCCGGCCGCAAGGTGCGTGCGTATGCCAACGATATCCTGCTCGGTGACGCGAAGACCTCGCCCGACCGCCACTTCCTGGTCGAAGCGACACGCGACATCCCGGTCGGCACCTACACCATCCACGTCGATGCGCTCGATGCCGACGGCGTGACGGTGGTTGCCCGTGCGGCTGTGCCGTTCGAGCGCGAGCCTGGTGAGGCGGTTGCGGCCGTGGCGCCGGCCGAGCAGAAGCCCGCCGGGATCAAACCAGCCGAGCCGAATGCTCCGGCGACCGAAGGCGCACCGGCAACGGTCACCGAAACGCCCGCAACTGCCCCCACTCCTGCAACCGAGGCCCCGGCCGAAACGGCTGTCGCAACGCCTCCGGGCGAAACGCCCGAGACCGTGGCGCCAAAGCTCGAACATGCCGATGGCGCAGTCATCATCCGCCGCCATGACACGCTGTGGCGGATTTCGCGGCGGGTCTATGGCCAGGGCATGCGCTACTCGACCATCTATCTCGCCAACCAGGACCAGATCAGCAATCCGAACCGAATCTGGCCGGGGCAGGTGTTCAAGGTGCCGGAGAAATCGAAGGAAGGCGAGCCCGCCGATCTCAAGGCAATGGGCGACCAGATGACGACGGCGCCAGTCAAGGCCGAATAGCCGTTCTGCCCATCAGGATAGCTTGCGGCAGGGCCAGTCATCGTTTATCGCCGATGGACGATGACCGAATCCCCCCTCGTAACGGACCGAAGCCGCGCGGCAGATGAACGCCCGCCGGCCAACTGGCCGGCCAACTGCATGCCGGATAGCCGCGCCGTCGCTGTCCGGCTCGCGGCCCTTTCGCATCCAGCGCGGATCGAAATTCTCAAACACCTTTCCGCAACCCGTTCCTGCTGCTGTCGCGAGGTCGTCGAACATCTCGACCTGGCGCAGTCCACCGTTTCCCAGCATTTGAAGATCCTGGTCGAGGCCGGGCTGATCCGCTTCGAGCCTGACCGCCAGCGCTCCCGCTATGAGCTCGACCGCGCCGCGCTCGCCGATGTTTCGGCATCGCTGGCCGCGCTGGTCGATTCCTGCTGCTCCGGCCGCTAAAATCATAAGGTAAACAAGAATGGCCGAGAAAACCGTTTCCGCAGATTCCGGCTCGACCTTCAGAACGTTGCGCAATCTCTGGCCCTATATGTGGCCGGCCGACCGCGCGGACCTGAGGGCCCGGGTGGTATGGGCCACCGTACTGCTGGTTGTCGCCAAGCTGACCCTGGTGGCCGGACCCTATTTCTTCAAATGGGCGACCGACGCACTGGCCGGCGATAGCAAATCGCCGCCGCCGCTGCCGGCCCTGCTGCTGGCGCCGGTCATGCTGGTCGTCGCCTACAATGCCGTACGGCTGGTGCAGCTCGGCTTCAACCAGTTACGCGATGCCCTGTTTGCACGGGTCGGCCAGCACGCGGTGCGCCGGCTCGCCTTCCGCACCTTCGTGCACATGCACGAACTGTCGCTGCGCTTCCACCTCGAACGGCGCACCGGCGGACTGTCGCGCGTAATCGAGCGCGGCACCAAGGGCATCGAGACGATCGTCCGCTTCACCATGCTGGCGACGGCGCCGACAATCGTCGAATTCGCGCTCACCGCCGGCATCTTCGCCGTCACCTATGGCTGGCTATACGTCTTGGTGATCGCGGTCACGGTCTGGCTCTATGTCTGGTTCACCGTCAGGGCGAGCGATTGGCGTATTTCGATCCGCCGTGAGATGAACGAAAGCGACAATGAAGCCAGCACGAAGGCGATCGACTCGCTGCTCAACTACGAAACAGTCAAATATTTCAATAACGAAGCCATGGAGGCCGAGCGGTTCGACCGGTCCACGGCGCGCTACGAGTTGGCGGCGACCAGGACCTGGACCTCGCTTGGCTGGCTGAACTTCGGCCAAGGTGTGATCTTCGGCATCGGCATGACCGTCGTCATGGTGATGTCGGCGCTCGAGGTGAAGGCGGGCACACAGAGCGTCGGCGATTTCGTCTTCGTCAACGCCATGCTCATGCAGCTTTCGGTGCCGCTGAATTTCATCGGCATGATCTACCGCGAAATTCGCCAGGGCCTGACCGACATCGAAAACATGTTCGATCTGCTCGACGTCAAGCGTGAGATCGTCGATCGGCCGGGCGCCAAGCCGCTGGTCGTCGATGCCGGCAGGGTCGAGTTCCGCGACGTACATTTTTCCTACGACCCCAACCGCAAGATCCTGAAGGGCATCAGCTTCGAGGTGCCAGCTGGCAAGACGGTGGCCATCGTCGGCCCCTCCGGAGCCGGCAAGTCGACCATTTCGCGGCTCTTGTTTCGCTTCTACGACATCCAGCGCGGCAAGATTCTGATCGACGGCCAGGACATTCGCGACGTGACGCAGGAGAGCTTGCGCGCTGCCATCGGCATGGTGCCGCAGGACACGGTGCTGTTTAACGACACCATCGCCTACAACATCCGCTACGGCCGCGTCGGCGCGAGCGAGGAGGATGTGCGCAAGGCGGCAGAATTGGCCCAGATCGGACCGTTCATCGAGCGGCTGCCCGACGGCTATCGCTCAATGGTCGGCGAGCGCGGATTAAAACTGTCCGGCGGCGAGAAGCAGCGGGTGGCGATTGCCCGCACCATTTTGAAGGCACCGCCGATCCTGATGCTCGACGAGGCGACCTCGGCACTGGACAGCCACACCGAGCAGGAGATCCAGGCGGCACTCGACCTGGTCAGCCAGGGCCGCACCACCCTCGTCATCGCCCATCGGCTGTCCACAGTGATTTCGGCCGACGAGATCATCGTCCTGCAGGATGGCCAGATCGCCGAGCGCGGCACCCATGTCGCCTTGATAGCCAAGCGCGGCCTTTATGCATCGATGTGGGACCGCCAGCGCGAGGCAAGCGAGGCCGAGGAGCGGCTGCGCATTGCCCGCGAAAGCGACGAGTTCGGCGTCGTCGTCCGCCGCCGCACCTCGGAGGTGAGCTGAAAATTCGTGCTTGACCTCAACTTAAGTTGAGATCGTAGGCCGTTTTGGATCGCAGCAAAATGCGTCGTTCAAAAACGGAGACAATCGATATGAATGGGATAAATCAGGCAGGTACTGGCGGCAGCGTATTCCGGGTGGACAAGTTTGTCGTTCCGGCCAACGCCCGCGAGGAGATTCTTGCCAAGGTCCGGATGACGCATGAATTGCTGCGCCAGCAGCAAGGGTTCGTCCAGGATTTCCTGCTCGAGCAATTCTCGGGGCCGGGCGAGTTCAACCTCGTGACCATTGTCGAATGGGAAGGGCAGGCCGCCGTCGACAAGGTCGTGCCGATCATCAAGGCTGCGCATGAGCGCAGCGGCTTCAATCCTCAGGAGACCATTTCGCGACTTGGCGTCAAGGCCGATATTGCCAACTATCAGCGGATTCCCGGGATGTAAGCTCTCTACGGCCAGCCGGCGCCCGGCGCAGTAGCGTCGACGCTGAGCACTTGGCCGGTACGGGCATCGCTGATCATATGTTCGAACCCGCGCCATTCGGCGGCGACGATGAACAGCGTTTTTCCCTCGCTGCCGCCGAGCATGCAGGCAAAGCAGCCGCGGTCGACATCGACGCTTTCGAGCATCGCGCCGCCCTCGCGCACCCGCACGCAATGCCGGTTCGGAACGTCGGCATACCAGGCCGCACCTTCGGCATCGAGGCAGATGCCGTCGGGAAAACCGTTGCCGAGATTGGCCCAGATCCTGCGGTTGGAAAGGCCACCATCGGCAGCGATGTCGAAGGCGGTCAGCCGGTTGGCGTGGGACTCGGCAACGACCAGCGTCTTGTTGTCGGGCGTCACCGCCATGCCATTGGCGAACGCGAGGTTCTCAGCCACCTGCTGAACCGAGCCATCCGGTGCAACTTGCACGATGGTGCCGGGACCGAAATGCTGGCCGAGGGCCGGAGCAGGCCCACCGCCATTGACGTATATGTTGCCGCGCCCATCGACCACCATCTCGTTCCAGGGGCTCTTTGATAGTTGTCTCAGATCGGCATGGGTGACCAATGTCCCGTCTGCCTCCTGCCTGAGGATCAGCCCTTCGCGGCCGGACACGACAAGCAGGCGCCCGTCCGGCAGCCAGTCAATGGAATAGGGCAGGGTGGCCGGCACGGTGAGCACGATCTCGCTGTTGCCTAGGGCGTCAACGGCGATGATCTGGCCCGTGCCCCAGTTGCAGAGCCACAGCCGGCCGTCGTGCCAGCGCGGTGACTCGCCGAAGGCCAAGCCGTTCATCACCACTTGCACTTGCCTAGCTGCTGATTTCTGCATGGGCCGAGAACCTCCGGGTTTGCGCAAATCGTCATGGCCGAAAGGCCGATGAGAGGCGCCGTCTTGCCAAGGACGGGCGAGAGTGCTGCGTTCCGACAATCGCAATGAACATTTCCGGTTGATCACTTCGGCAGTCCGGATGCTGCTAACGGCATCCTGAAACGGCGGTGACCGCCACCCCCGAGCGCTCTCATTGTCGCGTTGCGACCGCGGGGTGTTTCCGCTATTGAGGCCGGACTTGGAACCAAGGTTGCCCTCATCCCATGAGCCTCGTTGACACGATCAAGAATGCGTTCGTTCCGATCCACCGCGAGGGTTATCCCTTTATCGCTGCGTTCGGCACGGCGACGCTCTTTCTTGGCTATTTCTCCTCGACCCTGTTCTGGATCGGTCTCATCCTGACGGCCTGGTGCGCCTATTTCTTCCGCGATCCCGAGCGCGTCACGCCGATCGACGACCGGCTGGTTGTCAGCCCGGCCGACGGCATCGTCTCGGCGGTTGGCCCGGCCGTGCCGCCGCGCGAGCTTGGCCTCGGCGGCGGCGAAATGACCCGCATCTCGGTATTCATGAACGTCTTTTCCTGCCACGTTAACCGCTCGCCGGTGCGTGGCCGCATTTCCAGGATCGAGCATCGACCAGGAAAATTCCTCAACGCCGAGCTCGACAAGGCAAGCACCGAGAACGAGCGCAACGGGCTGGTCATCGAAAGCCCCAATGGAACGGTCGCCGCGGTGCAGATTGCCGGCCTGGTGGCGCGGCGCATCGTCTGCTGGGCCGAGCCCGGCGGCGCCATCGGGACCGGCCAGCGCTTCGGGCTGATCCGCTTTGGCTCGCGCGTCGATGTATTCCTGCCCTCGACCGCGACGCCGCGTGTCGCCGTCGGCCAGACCGCGGTTGGCGGTGAGACGGTGCTGGCGGAATTCGGCGGCGTTGCCGCAACGCCGCTCGTGCGGGTCTCCTGACCGGTGGCGCCGCCGTTCAAGAAATTCGAGGCGCATGGCGGCGGTGGCCCGCGCATTCGCGAAATCCCGATGCGCATGGTGCTGCCCAATCTGGTCACGGTGCTTGCCATCTGCGCCGGCCTGTCCGGTATTCGCTTCGGCTTCGAGGGCCGCTTCGAGCCAGCGGTGGTGATGGTGCTGCTCGCCGCCTTCCTCGATGGTATCGACGGCCGTCTAGCGCGAATGCTGAAGGCGACTTCCAAATTCGGCGCCCAGATGGATTCGCTGGCCGATATCGTCAATTTCGGCGTGGCACCGGCGCTGGTGCTCTATGCCTTTCTGCTCGACAGGGCAGGTTCGCCGGGCTGGATCGCCGCGCTGCTGTTCACCATCGCCTGTGGGATGAGGCTTGCCCGTTTCAACGTGCTCGACGAAGAGCTCGACCGTCCGCAGTGGCAAACCGAATATTTCGTCGGCGTGCCGGCGCCGGCGGGTGCGGTGCTTGTAATGCTGCCGCTCTATCTGTTCTTCCTCAGGCTTGGGCTTGAACCCAGCCGCCTGGCAGCCTTCATTGCCACCGGCTTTACAATATTGGTGGCGTTCCTGCTGGTCAGCAGACTGCCCGTCTATTCCGGCAAGAGCGTCAGGATACCGGGCGACAGGGTGCTGCCGATCATCCTCGCAGTCGTCCTCTACGTCCTGCTTTTGATGACCTATCCCTGGTATACGCTGACGGCCTCGGTTGCCGGCTATCTGGTCTTCTTGCCGTTCAGCGTGCGGGCCTATTCGAGACGCGCCAAGCGCGAAGGCGAGAAGGTGCCGTCCTCGGATATTGGCTGACGGATTTGGTGCCAGTTCGCGTTGCGCCTGGCAGTGCATGATTCCAAAAAGGCTCGCAGAGCACGCGGCGCTGTGGAACGCACCTCAAAAACCCGTTTTCGGAACTTGCTGGGCGGCTAGACCGTTTGTGTTGGTAGGTCCGCCTGAGCGGCTGCTCGTGATACGTCGTCAACGTAGCGCAAGCTGCCGCATCGGGCGCAGAACCATCGGAAAACGAGGAGAAATGGCTGTCATCCTCATCGGCGCGTTACTGACTGTCGCCGGCCTCGTGTATATGGCGATTGCGGCCATCATGCGCGGGCGGCTTAGTGAGCCGGCCGCTGTCTCCACCGCGCCGGACAGTCCGACGCCCAATCTCGCAACACCAGGTCCGACTCTGGAGCCGCGACGACGCGGGCTCCGTTTTCTCGGCCTGTCGCAGAACTGGCCGGGCCTGCTGATGATGGCCGTCGGCGTCATTCTGCTGTTGTCGGTGGTAGTCCTCTAGTGCATTCGCGCAAAAGTGTGCAGCGGTTTTGCGATGACGACATGCATAAAAACAAGAATCTAAAGCGCGTCGCACAAGGCCGGTCGAACGCGACGCGCTTTAGAGTTTTCGACAGCAAGCCTCAGGCGGCTGCGCTCAGTCCCAGCCTCTCGAGCGCCAGCTTTCTAGTCGAGACATAGTCGGTCTTACCGGAGCCCAGTACCGGGATCTCCTCGACCTTGACGATGTCGTTCGGCACCATCAGTTCGGCCGCCCCGGCTTTTTTGCCGAATTCTCGCAATTCGTCGGGATCGGCATTGTCGGCCGTGGTGACCAGAACGAGGCGCTCGCCGCGCCGCTTGTCCGGCACTGCCACCACGGCGTGATGCTCTTCCGGCCACAGCGACTGCACCAGCATCTCGACCGCGCCAAGCGATACCATCTCGCCGGCTATCTTGGCGAAGCGCTTGGCGCGGCCGCGAATGGTGATGAAGCCTTCGCGATCGACCGAAACGATATCGCCGGTGTCGTGCCAGCCTTCGAGCGGCTGCAACTCGCCCGGCCGGTCGCCGGTCATGTAGCCCATCATCAGGTTCGGCCCGTCGAGCCACAGCCGGCCGGCGTCGCTGATGCCTTCGACCGGTTCGAGTTTCATGCGCATGGCCGGCAGCAGCCGCCCGACCGTTCCGTCGCGGCCGTGGATGGCGGTGTTGACGGCAACCACTGGTGCGGCCTCGGTCAAGCCAAAACCTTCGATGATCTCGGCCTGGAAGCGCTCGCGGTAAACCCGGCGCGTCTCCGGCTTCACCGCCTCGGCACCAGCCACGACGAAGCGCAGGCTGGAAAAATCGCCGTCCTTGGCGGTGCGGGCATAGTTGGCGAGGAACGTGTCCGTGCCGAACATCACCGTCGGCCGGACCTTGCGCGCGACCTCCGGAATAAGTTTGTAGTGGAGCGGTGACGGGTAGAGGAACAGCTTTACTCCGGTGACCAGCGGCAGGATGGTGCCGCCGGTCAGCCCGAACGAGTGGAACACCGGCAGCACGTTGAGCAGGATATCGGCCGGCGAGATGGTGATGCGAGCTTCCGCCTGCATCGCATTGGCAAGAAGGTTCCGGTGCGACAGCACCACGGCCTTGGGCGTGCCTTCCGAGCCGGAGGTGAACAGGATCACCGCCGGCTTGGCTGCATCCTGGCGCTGCAACGGCCAGCGCCACAGCAAGCCGGCTGCGGCCTTGTCCAGCACGGTCACGCTTGCGCGGACATCCTCCAGCCACAGCAGTTTCGCCCCGCCCTTTTCCACCGCCTCGACGATGTCGGCGAGGTTGGCCCTTTCGACAAAGGCGCGTGAGGAGACCACGGTTCGGATCATCGCCGTGCGGACGGCGGCGGTGACGCTGGCCGGGCCGGCGGTATAGTTGATCATTGCTGCCACCCGCGCAGCCGACAAAAGTCCGACGAACGACAGCACGACGCCATTGGCGTTGGGCAGGAGCAGCCCAACCGCTTCGCCCGGCGCTGTTATTGCCTCGAACCGTCGGCCCAAAACCCTGGCGCCGATGAACACTTTCCGGTAGCTCAGGGCACCGCCAATGACGTCCTCGATTATTGGGTGCGAAGCGCCAACACGGTCGGCCGCATCGCGCATGGCGAGGAACAGCCCTCGGTCGAGATCACTGCCGAAAAGCCTGGCCTCGGCGAAGCGATCAAACAGCGCATTGGTGTTGGAGGCCTGATCTGGGTTCCGCGCCACCAGCTCGGCGATAGTCATCGGCTCCAGCGCGCTGATCGACAGCTGCGGAAACCAATGGCGCGGCGCCTTGTCCGCCGGCGTCAGCGAGGCCGGCAGGCTGCGTGCGCCGGCAACGAAGACCGGCACGATACGGGCGTCGGCCTGCATGGCGATACGAGTGATGGCGCGAAACAACCGAAACGACTTGACGTCTGGCTCGACCGCATCCGGCAGGTAAACGGCGAGCCGGCCCTTGCCCTTCAGCACCCGCACCAATCTGCGGCTGACGAAGACATGCTCGGCGTTGAAGGCGATGGTGCGGCCGAGCTCGCGCCACGGCTCCAGCCACGGCGATCTGGCCGAAGCCTGGTCGAGGATGTGCAGCGTGTCCTCCGGCAGCAGCGACAGCATCAGCGCCGGCTCGATGCGTGACTGATGCCAGATGACATAGATAACCGGGGCCACCGACCTGCGCGCAATCTTGATGCGCTCGTCGCTGATCCGGTAGGCGAGCTTGAACAGCACGTAGAGCAGCGCCTGGCTCAAACGCAGGCCGAGGCGGAACTTCTCCACCACGCCGATCAGCAGCCAGGCCGCGACAAGACCCGCAAGCAGCGCCAGTGTCAGGATCATCGCCGCATCTCCCAACGATCTCACGTCACGGCTCTTCAGTGGCCGCTTCGGGTGAGAACCTAGCCGAAGTTGGATCAACGTCAATGCGGCTCCATTTTTCCTTCTTGATTCGGCTCGGCTGCTTATCGCAGCTACGCCGCTTTCATCCTTCCGCTGATGAAGCGGAATTCCTGCGTCTTGCCGCCAAAGCCATAGGCGGCCGCAGGCACTTCATGCACGAGGGCGTAGCTTTCCTCATGCACCTTACCCAGCAGCCGGCCGAATGCCGCGAAAATTGCCTGCAGATACGCCTCCAGTTCGAGCTTGGTGTTGGTACCGTCGACAACCTTGATGTCGAGCCAGGCCGTGTTGGTGCCATGCTCGGCCAGCGACTTGCCGCCGGCGAACCAGTGCTCGGGGTCGTGATAGGAAATGGCAACAGCTGTGATCGTCGCGTCCTTGCGCAGATGCGTGGCCGTCAGTTCGGTCACTTCCTTGGCAATGGCGGCGGACAAAGCGGCATCGGGCTTGCCGGTAACGCTGACATTGATGATCGGCATATTTCTTCTCCTCGGTTTCAAGCGGCGCCTCTTCGCCGTCGAAAAAATCATGCCATCGTCCTTTGATCAAAAAAATCGAATTGTTTTTGATAAATACTTTGATAGCATCGAATTATGCAGTTGTTCGATCCCGACCTCCTCAAGACTTTCCTCGCTTTCGTCGATGGCGGTTCCCTGGCGCGGGCCGCGTCGATCGTCGGTCGCTCGCCGTCCGCAGTGACCGCGCAGATGCAGCGGCTGGAGGATGTTGTCGGCGAACCGCTGCTGGTGCCGCAGGGGCGAGGGCGCGGCCTGACGCCGGCAGGCGAGGATCTGATCGTTCACGCGCGTCGCATCCTTGCCGCGCACCGCGAGGCGTGGCTGGCCCTCAAAGGCGCGCACGCCGACGGGCGCGTCGCCATCGGCACCACGCAGGATTTCGCCGACAGCGGCTTGCCGCAGCTTCTCAGGGCTTTTGCTGTCAGCCATCCGCGCGTCAGGATCGAACTGCGCGTCGGCCGTTCCGCCGAACTGGCGCAGGCTTTGCAGGCCGGCACCCTTGATCTGGCCATTGCCATGCGGCAGGTGCCGACACGGGACGAAGTCGGTGTGCTCAAGGAACCAATGATCTGGCTTTGCTCACAGAACGGGCTGGCCACCCGCCACGACGAACTGCCCTTGGCGTTGCTCGATCCCCATTGCGGGTTTCGCGAAGCGGCGACCAGTGCACTCGATGCGGCCGGCCGTCGCTACCGCATTGCTGCCGGCAGTGCCAGCCTTGCCGGCCTGCGCACGGCGGTGCACGCCGGCATCGCCTTGACGTTGCGGACGGCGCGCTTCGCTCATTCCGGCATCGTCGAGGCGCCGCGCGATCTTGATCTGCCGCCGGTGCCGGTCGCCGAATTCGCCGTCCGCTTGCGTGAGGATGCCGACCGGCCGGCGCAGGATCTGGCCGCGTTGTTCAGCGGCAACCTGGCCTTGGCCAATTGAGCCAGCAAAGAAAAAGCCGACCTTGCGGTCGGCTTCTGAGTAGGACGGGCCGAGGGGTTTGGGGGGACTTGGGGTGGCCCGTCGCAGCCATAATGCCTGAGCCCTATGATGGTTCCATGACTTTTCAAATTAATTTTCAGGACCGGATTTCTCGTGATCGGACCACCAACTCGCGCTCGGACGCGGCGAGGATTGGTCATGCATCCGCTGCGCGCTGCCTGGCCATCAGCCAGTCGCGGCCGGCGTGAGCGAACACCGCGCAAAGCACGATGGCGCCACCGACCATGCTGGCTGCCGGCGGGATCTCCGCCAGGAACAGGAAGGCAAACAGGATCGCGAATGGCACTTCAGCTGAACCCAGCAATCCGGACTCGGCCGCAGGAATAAGCCGGGTGCCCTCCGTCCACAGGATCGAAGCCAACGCGAACGAGGCGCCGAAGGTGGCTAGAAGCACAGCGTCCCTGGCCGAGACAGCCAGCGGATCGGCGACGAACCAGCCGAGCACGAACAAAAGGAATGCCGACACCGCACCCGCCCACACCACCGGCGTGTCGCGGAAGGCGCGCACCATGATCATGTAGAGCGCGCTGCCGATCGTCATCAGCAGCGCCAGCCCGTCGCCGAACAAATGGCCGGTGCCGAAGCCGGACCAGACCATGATTGCCACACCGCATAGTGACACAGCGGCGGCGGCAACCGTCTGCAGCCGGAACGGCTCGCGGACCAACAGGAGGGCCAGCAGCGCGGTGACGAACGGGGCCGTGGCATAGATGATCGCGACATTGGCGACAAAGGTGAACTTGAACGCCGAGATAAAGGCGATGCTTGCGAGCGCGCCCTCGATCGCCAGCAGCCAGCCTCGCCAGCCGAGTCGCAAGCTGTCGCGACCGCCGGAGCGCTGGCGGCGCCATAGGACATAGAGGCTGATCAGGATCGAGCCGACGAAGCCGCGCCAGCAGGTAATGGTCAGCGGGTCGGCATGGATCGATTTGGTCAGCACGCCGGTGAGGCCGAAGACGGCCGCCGATGCCGAGACCAGTATGATGCCGAGGGTACGCTCGCGGGCGCTTTCCACTGTGCATGGCATGTCCAGCGATCCCGTCATCTCACCAGCCTACGCTGCCCCTTCCTGACACCATAGTGTCAGCTTGAGGCGTCCTGCATCGAAAACAGCAGGTAGGCAGCCCCGCTGAACAGGATTCCGGCAAGAACCCGTTCGCGGGTTTTCACAATGGCGATATCGGCCATATGTCCGGCGGCCTTACGAATGTGTTGCGAGAGACGGTGTGATGGCGTTGGATGCTCCCCGTATCGTCAGGCTATACCGGCGAAACCCTGCCAAGCGCTACGCCAGCGCGGACTTGCGTTTGGGGCAGGCGGCATAGCCGTAAAGCAGCGAAGCCAGGGCAATTATGGGAGACGACAAAATGGATGCGATCGCATTGAAGGCCGTGCAGGCGCCGCTGAAGGAGGCCTATCGCGACAACGCCTCGCGCGCGCTGATTACTCTCCGCGCCAAAGGCTCGATCGACGACCAATCGATCGCCTGCAAGGTCGAGACAGGCAGGGCGATCGCCATTGCGGGGCTGCATCCGGCGACCGGCGGCACCGGGCTCGAACTCTGCTCCGGCGACATGCTGCTGGAGGCACTGGTGGCTTGCGCAGGCGTCACGCTGAAGGCGGTAGCGACGGCGCTGGAATTCAAGCTTGGGGCCGCCACGGTGGAAGCCGAAGGCGACCTGGACTTTCGCGGCACGCTTGGCGTGGCAAAGGATGCGCCGGTTGGCTTCCGCGCCATCCGGCTGACATTTGGCCTCGACACCGACGAGCCGCAGGAGCGCATCGATGCGCTGCTCAAGCTGACCGAGCGCTACTGCGTCGTGTTCCAGACCATCAGCCAGAAGCCGGAGCTGACGGTAAGCGCGCGACGCTGACGATCTCCCCCTCAAGGGGGGAGATCACGCTGTCCTACTGCGCCGACGGCTCCTCGGCGTCGCCCTCGTCGGCGAAGGGCGAGGCGCTCGGCACGCACTGCACCGACCAGCCGGCCGGCGTCGGTTGCTTCTGGTATTCGGTTATGGCGAAGGCGCACTGTTCGCGGGTGTCGAATGTGCTGGGCAGCACGACCATGCCGCCTTGCGGGCCGGCGATCACCAGATACCAGACTAACGCTACGCTCGGTGCCGCCATGAGTATTTCCTCGCTCTGCTTGTTTTGGGAGTCGCACGATCCTAGCAACTCCGGCCCAGCGGCGAAAGCTGGGCCAAAGCGCGGCGTTAAGCCACGGCATCACAGCCACGTGATGTCGGTTCGTTTTGGTTCAGTTCACCGCAAAACAATAGAACAGGCCGTCGCCGCCGGTGCCCTTCAGCGCCTCCTGGCTGCAGCCACCGCGTGACGCATGCGAGGAATTCCACGATTTGGCGGCTGCCGAGCCATCGAGGCCGGTACGATCGTGATGACCCATCATCGCCACACCTTCTGCTCCGCTCAGCGTCCAGTCGCCGCAGGTCTGGTCGGCTATTTTCGTGCCATCCGGCTTGGAGCCGGTCAACACGTCGTGCCGGTTGGGCGTGTCGCCGCGGCCGTTGACCATTTGGCCCTTTTCGTCGAGTGCCGTCTGTTTGGTGATGGCGTTGGCATCGCTATGCAGGGAAGCGACATCATCGGCGATCTTGACGCCCTTGGCGTTGAACCACGGGCCTTTGCCGATACGGTCGCGTGCATCGGTATCGCTGGTCGAGAGATAGGCGCGCCATGTCTTGCCGGTAACGCCCGCGGCTTCGGCCAGTGAACTACAATGGGCGTCGGCGCCGGCGAGACCGCCGAGATCGGCGCCTTTGCCGGAGCCGACGCTGGTGACGAAAAAGCTCATCGTTGCCTCCTGCGACGACGCGGCGCCGATCACTGCAAGCAGCGCGGTGGCAGTCAAGAGAAGCAGTCTCCGCATTTGGTCCTCCGTTTCTCGAATTGTGGCACCCGAACAACGTTGGTGCCGGCGCAATTCTTCCGGCAAAATGCGATGTGTGGCTACTTCGGCTGCCGGTAGGCGACAAAGCGATTGTGCTTGGCCTGGAAGATCAGCCCGGTCTCCTTGAGCGTAGGGCTGGCCAGCGGCACGATTCGCTTGGCGATCTCCGAAGGGTGCGGCAGTGTTTCAGGATCCTCGCCGGGTACGGCCTGCGCCCGCATCGCGGTGCGCGTTGCCCCGGGATCGGCGGCATTGACCCTGAGCGGCAGGTTTTCGGTCTCATGCGCCCATGAACGCGTCATGGCCTCGACCGCTGCCTTCGACGCCGCATAAGGCGCCCAGAAGGCGCGTGCGGAGTGGGCAAGGCTGGAGCTCAGCACGATGGCACGGCCGGCATCGGAAAGCCTGAGCAGCGGGTCGACCGAGCGGATCAGCCGCCATGTTGCTGTGACGTTGATGGTCATCACCTTCTCGAAGGTCTTGGCCTCGACATGGCCGATCGGGGCGATGACGCCGAGCACGGCGGCGTTTGCGACCAGTATGTCGAGCTTGCCCCAGCGCTCGTGGATGGCGCCGCCCAGCCGGTCGATCCCCGCCATGTCGGCAAGATCGAGCGGTACCAGCGTCGCCTGTCCGCCACCTGCCTTGATCTGGTCGTCGAGTTCTTCCAACCCGCCGACGGTGCGGGCAACCGCAATCACATGCGCACCGGCGGCGGCAAGCTCCCTGGCGATGAAATAGCCGATGCCGCGCGAGGCGCCGGTGACGACCGCAACGCGGCCGGAGAGGTCAAGGCTCATACGATGGATTCCGACAGGCAAGGTGAAACCGCCGTGAGGGGCTAAGGGGAGGGAGACAAACGGACCGGCAAGGCCTATGACCCGCCGGCCGCTAACAGCGACAGCGTGCGCACATTGTCGGAGCCTTCGAAGTCGGCAAGCCGGGTCGGATACTGGCCGGTGAAGCAGGCGTCGCAGAATTGCGGCTGCTCGTTGTCGCGGCCGGCCTCGCCGACGGCGCGGTAGAGCCCGTCGATCGACAGGAAGCCGAGCGAATCGACGCGGATGAACTCGGCCATCTCCTCCACCGACATGCGCGACGCCAGCAGCTTCGACTTTTCCGGTGTGTCGACGCCGTAAAAGCAGGAGGCGCGCGTCGGTGGCGAAGCGATGCGCATATGCACTTCCTTGGCGCCGGCATCGCGCACCATCTGGACGATCTTCTGGCTGGTGGTGCCGCGCACGATCGAATCGTCGACCAGCACCACACGCTTGCCTTCGATCATGCGGCGATTGGCGTTGTGCTTGAGCTTGACACCCATGTGGCGGATCGAATCGCCGGGCTGGATGAAGGTGCGGCCAACATAGTGATTGCGGATGATGCCGAGCTCGAACGGAATGCCCGCGGCCTGCGAAAAGCCGATCGCCGCCGGCGTGCCCGAATCCGGCACCGGCACGACGATGTCGGCTTCGACCGGACTTTCCTGCGCCAGCTCGGCGCCGATGCGCTTGCGCACTTCATAGACGTTGCGGCCTTCGACCGACGAATCCGGCCGCGCGAAATAGACATATTCGAAGATGCAGAAGCGGGTCTTCTGCGGCTCGAACGGGAACAGGCTTTCGATGCCCTTGCTGGTGACGACGACCATTTCGCCGGGCTTCAGGTCGCGCACGAAACGCGCACCGATAATATCGAGCGCGCAGGTCTCGGAGGCGAGAATCCAGGCGCCGTCGAGATCGCCGAGCACCAGCGGGCGGATGCCGAGCGGGTCGCGGCACCCGATCATCTTCTTGGACGTCATCGCCACCAGCGAGAAGGCGCCTTCGACTTGGCGCACCGCATCGATGAAGCGCGAATTCAGGTCGCGCTCCTTGCTGGTGGCAACCAGGTGCAGGAGCGTTTCGGTGTCGGAGGTGGAAGAGAAGATGGCGCCTTGCTTCTGGAGGGCGCGCTGAACGGTCATGGCGTTGGTGAGATTGCCGTTATGGGCGACGGCAAAGCCGCCATCGGCAAGTTCGGCGAAGAAAGGCTGGATATTGCGCAGACCGGCGCCGCCGGTGGTGGCATAGCGTGTGTGGCCGATGGCACGGTTGCCTTGCAGGCTGTCGATGACACGCTGCTTAGTAAAGGTGTCGCCGATCAGGCCGACATGGCGTTCGACATGGAATTGGGTGCCGTCATAGGAAACGATGCCGGCCGCTTCCTGGCCTCGATGCTGCAACGCATGCAGACCGAGCGTTACGATGGCTGCGGCGTCCTGCCGGCCGAAAATGCCGAACACGCCGCATTCGTCGTGGAAATGGTCGTCGGCTTCGGCGGAAAGCACGTCGTCTGCGTCTGCCACTGAGGCTGCCATTGGGGCTCAAGCTCCGCTTAAGTCGCCATATAAGGTCATAGCGCATCGAAAGCAACGCACGTCGTGCGGCGTTCACATGATCGACAGTCCTGAGCCTCGCAAGTCTGTCAAAATCAGTTTGCCGGCGCCGGGTTTGCAGGTGCCGGCGTCGCGGGCGCATTGTCGGCCGGCGGCGCATCGCTGTCGTCGGGTGCCGGAGCGGTGGCGTCGTCGCCGGCGGCAGGGGCTTCCGCCGCGGGCGCGTCGGGGGCCAGAGGCGTCTCGGTGGCCGGCTGATTCGGATTGAGCTTGTTGAGGATGGCGTTTTCCGGATCCTCGGGCAGAAGGCTTTCGAGCTTGGCGCCGATCGATTCGAGCAATGGCTTTGACTTGGCGTTGGCAATCCAGCCTGGAGCCTTGGCGCCGGCCAGCCAATTGAAGAAAAGCAGCGCGACAGCGACGACCAGGATGCCGCGCGCCGCGCCATAGAGGAAGCCAAGTGTACGATCGAGCGCGCCGATCCTGGAATCGATGATCCAGTCGGCGAGCTTCATGGTGATGACCGAAACGACGATCAGCGCGACAATGAAGACGATACCGGCGGCCGCCGCCATGGCGGCCTTTTCGTTGTCGACATAGGGCTGAATGTAAGGCAGCACCGGCTTGTAGAAGAAGAAGGCGGCGGCCGCGGCGGCTGCCCAGGAGATGATCGACAGGACCTCGCGCGAAAAGCCGCGAACCATAGCGAGCATCGCCGAGACCAGGGTGAAGCCGACGAGAATTCCGTCAAGCAGCGTAATCGGCATGTTTTTCGCCCCACTCCGATCTCTTTTTCACGACTCGACGAGCCGCATCACTCTTGCTCGTCGGCGCGGCTGCGCCGAGAGCCGGCTATGCGCGCCACGAGATCGGCAAGCTCGGTGGGCTGGAAAGCGCCGGCTCCGATCCCCCCGACCCCATTACCACCAGCAAGTTCCTCGCTGCCCAAGGGCAGAACCGCGCGTCCGAAACCCAGCTTTTCGGCTTCCTTGAGGCGCTGCTGCGCATGCGCAACCGGCCTCACCGCACCCGAAAGGCTGATTTCGCCGAAATAGACGCAATCGGCGGGAAGGGCAAGACCGGTGAGCGAGGAAACCAGTGCCGCCGCCACTGCCAGGTCGGCCGCCGGCTCCGAAATGCGGTAGCCGCCGGCAACGTTGAGATAGACGTCGTGCGTGCCGAAGCGGACGCCGCAATGGGCTTCCAGAACCGCCAGGATCATCGACAGCCGGGCACCGTCCCAGCCGACGACGGCGCGGCGCGGTGTGCCCAGCGTCGATGGCGCCACCAGCGCCTGGATCTCGACCAGCACCGGCCGTGTGCCTTCCATGCCGGCGAAAACCGCGGCACCCGGCGACTTCGCATGGCGCTCACCGAGGAAAAGCTCGGACGGGTTGGCGACTTCCCGCAAGCCCTTGTCCGACATTTCGAAGACGCCGATCTCATCGGTTGGCCCGAAGCGATTCTTGACCGTGCGCAGGATGCGGTAGTGGTGGCCGCCTTCGCCCTCGAAATAGAGCACCGCGTCGACCATGTGCTCGACGACGCGCGGTCCGGCGATCTGGCCCTCCTTGGTGACGTGGCCGACCAGAACGATCGCCGCCCCTGTGGATTTTGCGTAGCGGATCATCGCCTGGGCGGCGGCACGCACCTGGGTCACCGTGCCGGGCGCCGAATCGGCCATATCGGTCCACAGCGTCTGGATCGAATCGAGAATGACCAGATCCGGCCGCTTGCCATCGGCGATGGTGGCGAGGATGTCCTCGACATTGGTTTCGGCGGCGAGCTCGACCGGGGTGTCGGCGACGCCGAGCCGCTGGGCGCGCAGCCTGATCTGCGCGACCGCCTCTTCGCCAGAGACATAGACGATGCGGTGGCCCTTTGCCGCCAGCGCGGCCGCGGCCTGGGTGAGCAGCGTCGACTTGCCGATGCCGGGATCGCCGCCGACCAGCAGCGCCGAGCCGCGCACGAAGCCGCCGCCGGTGGCGCGGTCGAGTTCGCCGATGCCGGAGACGATGCGCGGCGCGTCCTCGATGTCGCCGGAGAGGCTGGTCAGCACCACCGCGCGGCCCTTGCGTGCATTGCGCGTATTGGCCGGGCCGGAACCTATGCCGCCTGACGTGCCTTCCTCGACCAGCGTGTTCCACTCGCCGCAGGCATCGCATTTGCCGGCCCAGCGCTGATGCACCGAACCGCAATTCTGGCAGATGAACTGAATGCGGGATTTGGCCATCAGGCGCGGCCTGCGGCAATTGAAAGACAGGTCGGCGGGACAGCGCCCCCCTCTGTCCTGCCGGACATCTTCCCCACGAGGGGGGAGATCGGATTGCGCTTCGGGTTTCGCCAATTTGCAGCGTTGAGAATTAAAGAGCCGGCAGTGGCGACGGCCAATCTCCCCCCTCGTGGGGGAGATGTCCGGCAGGACAGAGGAGGGCGTGAAGGAACGCCGTACTCCCGCATTCTTGTTACGACATCTGCCAAACGCTTACTCAAACCTCTCCGCAATATGATGCTCTTCCGCAAGATCCGAGAAGCGGGTGAATTCGCCCTGGAAGGCGAGGCTGACCGATCCCGTTGGGCCGTGGCGCTGTTTGGCGACGATGACCTCGGCCTTACCGCGCATCTCGTTCATCTCGTGTTCCCATTTGATGTATTCGTCGGTGCCCGGCTTCGGCTCGCGGTTCTTCAGATAATATTCCTCGCGGTAGACGAACAGCACCACGTCGGCGTCCTGCTCGATGGAGCCCGATTCGCGCAGATCCGAAAGCTGCGGGCGCTTGTCGTCGCGGCTCTCGACTTGGCGCGACAGCTGCGACAGCGCGATGATCGGCACCGCCAGCTCCTTGGCTAGTGCCTTGAGGCCGGTGGTGATCTCGGTGATTTCCTGGACGCGGTTTTGCGAGGATTTCGCGCTCGATCCCTGCATCAGCTGGATATAGTCGATAACGATGACGTCGAGGCCGCGCTGGCGCTTCAGGCGACGCGCGCGGGCCGACAGCTGAGCGATGGAAATGCCGCCGGTCTGGTCGATGAACAGCGGGATTTTCTGCATTGTCTGCGAGCAGGCGACCAGCTTTTCGAAATCCATCTCGCTGATCTCGCCGCGCCGGATTTTCGACGACGGGATTTCCGTCTGTTCGGAAATAATGCGGGTGGCCAGCTGTTCGGATGACATTTCGAGCGAAAAGAAGCCGACGACGCCGCCATTGGCCGCCTTGAACGAGCCGTCCGCCTGCTGCGCCGGGACATAGGCCTCGGCGATGTTGAAGGCGATATTGGTGGCGAGCGAGGTCTTGCCCATGCCGGGGCGGCCGGCAATGATGATCAGGTCGGACGACTGCAGGCCGCCCATGCGGCGGTCGAGATCGCGCAAGCCGGTAGCAACGCCCGACAAATGCCCGTCGCGCATATAAGCCGCATTGGCCATGTCGACGGCGGTCTTGACGGCATCGGTGAAGCTCTCGAAGCCGCCATCGTAGCGGCCGGTTTCGGCCAATTCGAACAGGCGCCGCTCGGCATCCTCGATCTGGTCGGAGGGCGACATGTCGACCGGCGCGTCATAGGCGATGTTGACCATGTCCTCGCCGACAGTGATTAGCGCGCGCCGCGTCGCCAGATCGTAGATGGCGCGGCCATAGTCGGTGGCGTTGACGACGGTGACGGCCTCGACCGCCAACCGCACGACATATTGCGCCACCGTCATGTCGCCGACCTTCTCGTCGGCCGGCAGGAAGGTCTTCAGCGTGATCGGCGTCGCAATCTTGCCCATACGGATGAGCTCGGCCGCGACCTCGAAGATCTTTCTATGCAGCGGCTCGTAGAAATGGCCGGGCTTCAGGAAGTCGGAGACGCGGTAGAAGGCATCGTTGTTGACCAGTATGGCGCCGAGCAGCGCCTGCTCGGCCTCGATATTGTTCGGCGCCTCGCGATAGAGCGGTGTTTCCGCCACGCCGAATTTTCGTGCTGCCTCTGCCATGATGTCCCCGGTCCTGATCCCCGTCTCTCGATATCAGAACGAGACAAGTCGGTGATGACTTATCTGCATCAGTCCCCAACCAACCAACTTTGATGCCCGCGATTCACAGCCAGGATCTTTCGGTGGAAAGAATCTCGATTGACTCGAATCAAGATGGCGAGCCTAGCCGTTCTAAGGCGAGAACAAAACAGGAAAATAGCTGCCGGTCATTCCGGCAAGGCATCACCCCAATCCAGTCGCCGCGCGGCCTTGAACGTCTCGCCGTCGCGCTTGGTGAACAGTCGCTCGGCAGCACCCCCATCCTGTTCGCAAAGCTTCAGCAAGACCTTGCCGGAGCCCGACTTCGGCGGTGCGATCACTCGCGCTCGAGGCGGAGCGGCCGGATGGCGGGAGGCCGCGACAAAGATGAATTTCTCGTCCTCCCACGGCACCTCGGCATCCTTGGCCAGCCGGTGCAGGCGCGAGCGGGCGACGCGACGGGCGAAATGGCACCAGTCGGGAGCGACGAGCGGGCAGGGCGCCTCATGCGGACATGGCGCGAGCACATGCGCGCCCGCCTCGATCAGCTGCCGGCGCACGGCAAGGATGCGCTGCCAGCCGGCCGGCGTGCCTGGCTCTACGACCAGCAGCGTGTCGGCGGTCAGCTGCCAGAGCCGGTCGACGAGTTTTGCCAGCGATGCCGGCGCGATCTCGTCCAGCACATAGGCTGAGGTCACCAGATCGGCCGGCTCCAGCTCGGCCAGGTCGATGGTGATGTCGCCGGTCCGCCAGGCGGTCCTGGCAGTGACCGCCTCGGCGGCAAGCGCCTCGCCGACGCGTCGCACCGCGGCACCGGCCTCGAGCAGCACCGCCTGTTCGAGATCGGGCCAGAGATCGATTGTGGCCCAAAGCACCGTACCAGGGCCGGCGCCGACATCGAGCAGGGTTTTTGGGAAAAAATCCGGCCGTGCCTCGCTGACCGCATCGAGGCTGGCGCGGATGGCGGCATAGGTCGCCGGCAGCCGCGTTGCCAGATAGGCCTTCACCGCCATGTCTTCGGCCATGTGCAGGCGACCGTCGCGCAACTCGGCGCGGTAGCGGTCCGACAGCGTCTTTGCCGCTTGCTTAAGCATCGGCAACGGCACCTGTTCGAGAAGGCGCTCGACGCCTTGTCTAAGCGGGATGGGCAGTTCCATCGCTTAGGCAGTCCGAGGTACGAGCAGAATGACCGAGGCGCCAACGATGCAGATCGCGGCACCGGCAAGATCCCAGCGGTCGGGGTGCACGCCTTCCGCCAGCCACAACCAGGCCAGCGAGGCGGCAATGTAGATGCCGCCATAGGCGGCATAGGCCCGGCCCGCCGCGCTGGTGTCGACCAGCGCCAGCAGCCACGCGAATAGCACGAGCGAGACGAGACCGGGCGCCAACCACAGCGGCGACTTGTCCAGCCGCCACCACGCCCAGAGCGAAAAGCAGCCGGCGATCTCGGCAAGTGCGGCGGCGACGTAGAGGAGGTAGGTCATGAAAAAAGGTCCTGCCTTGACGGGACCCTTTTCAGCGTGCCGGCCGGCAATGGCAAGCGGCAATGGCGTGATGCCGGCAGTCTACTCCGGATCCGCCACCTTGCGGCGGCGAGTGGGCTTGGCCACCGGAGCCTTTTCGCGACGTCCAAGATCGCGCATCTCCAGCGCCTTCTCGCAACTGGCCATGTAGTCGCGCGTCATCGGCAGCGTGTCGTTCTTCTTGGCAATCTGGATCTGGAAGATCACCAGATCCTGCCAGCGGAAGGCAGCTTCCGAGGCGGCAAGATAGAACTCCCACATGCGGCAGAAGCGCTCGTCATAAATCGCCCTGGCCTTGTCGCGGTTGGCCGCGAAGCGCTCGCCCCAATGCTTCAGCGTCTCGGCATAATGCAGCCGCAGAACCTCGATGTCGGTGACGACGAGCCCCGATTTTTCGATGGCCGGCATCACTTCGGATAGCGACGGGATGTAGCCGCCCGGGAAGATGTACTTGCGGATGAAGGCGCTGGTTGCCCACGGCACGCCGGAGCGGCCGATCGTGTGCAGCAGCATGACGCCGTCCGGCTTCAGCAGCGTCGCCGATTTGTCGAAGAAGGTGCGGAAATGATTGACCCCGACATGCTCGAACATGCCGACCGAGACGATGCGGTCGAAACGTTCATTGAGTTCGCGATAGTCCTTGATGTCGAAATGCACCCGGTTTTGCAGGCCTTGCGCATGGGCGCGGTCGGTGGCGACGCCGTGCTGCTCGGTCGACAGCGTCACGCCCTGTACGTCGACGTCGAACGCCTTGGCTAGATAGAGCCCAAGCCCACCCCAGCCGGAGCCGATATCAAGAACCGTCTGGCCCGCCTTCAGCCTGAGCTTGGCGGCGATATGGCGCTTCTTGGCTGCTTGGGCCTCGTCGAGCGTCATGTCCGGCTGCTCGAAATAGGCGCAGGAATATTGCATGTCCTCATCGAGGAAGAGGCGGTAGAGGTCGCCCGACAGATCGTAATGGCGCTGCACGTTGCGGCGCGCCCGCGACGCCGTGTTGATCTGCTGCAGGCGCCGGAAGGCGTGGCGCAGACCTTCGATCGCCTTCGACCAGGTGGCATCGATACCGCCGCTGCCCATGTTCTGGAAGGCAATCCGCATCACCCCCAGCACGCCGCCCTCGAGAATGTCGAGTTCACCGTCCATGTAGGCTTCCGGCACCGCCAGCATCGGATCGAAGGTTATTGCGCGCTCGGCATGCCTTGTCTTGATGTGCATGTGCACCGGCTCGCCGCTGCCGCCACCGAAAGTCACCATCGAGCCTTGCGGCCCTGTCACCTTGAGATTGCCTGTGCGGACCAGGCGGTCGAGAACGCGTTTCAGCAGAATATTCATGACCAATTGTCCCCTCTCGGCCAGACATGCTGTCCTATTCTGCATCAAGATATAGGGGTTCGAAAAGTTCCATTTGGCATAAAAATGCCCGGGTACGAGGCCCGGGCATTGGTCCAGAATAGCGATTAGCCGGCGAATGCCGACGAATGACGATCAGCCGTTGTCTTCGCCGCCTTCGAACTCCGCATTCGGATCGAAGAAGTTTTCCGGCCGCGCATTATCGTTGATGTCCTCGCCGTAGATGGCTTCGGCGGTGGTCAGTGTTTCGCCCTTGGCCTGGCGCTCGGCTTCGTCGGCCGTGCGGGCAATGTTGAGCGTGATGGTAACCTCGACTTCCGGGTGCAGCGCGATCGCCACATTGGTGACGCCGATGGTCTTGATTGGCTGGTTGAGCAGGATCTGGTTGCGGTTGACCGAAAAACCTTCCGCCGTCACCAGCTCGGCGATGTCGCGCGTCGAGACCGAACCATAAAGCTGACCGGTTTCGCCGGCCGAGCGCACGGCGATGAAGCTCTTGCCGTCGAGCTTTTCTGCAATCTGCGCGGCTTCGGACTTGCGCTCCAGGTTGCGGGCTTCGAGCTGGGCCCGCTGCCCCTCGAACTTCTTCTTGTTAGCTTCGTTGGCGCGCAGCGCCTTGCCTTGCGGCAGCAGGAAATTGCGGGCGAACCCGTCCTTGACCTTGACGGTATCGCCCATCTGGCCGAGGCGGGAAACGCGTTCGAGAAGAATGACTTCCATGGTTTTGTTCCTTCGCTTGGGCGCTATCCTCAGGATCGGCGCCGAGTTGTCTGGAACAGGTCAGGAAGCTGGGGCGTCGCCGCCTGTGTCGCTGTCCTGCCTGTCGCGGCAGTTAGGATCTCTTGTCGAAATCCAACCCGGGATTTGGTGTTCGATCCGGCTACGCCCGTCGTGGCCGGTGAAAAGCGGGCGGCGAACCGCCCGCTGGCTAGACCATGATCCCGAAAAGTGGAAACCGGTTTTCGGATAAGATCATGGTCAACTAATCAGTGTTAGCGGACCACGTAGGGCAGCAGGCCGAGGAAGCGGGCGCGCTTGATCGCCTTGGCGAGTTCGCGCTGCTTCTTCTGGCTTACGGCGGTGATACGCGATGGCACGATCTTGCCGCGCTCGGAGATGTAGCGCTGCAGAAGCCGCACGTCCTTGTAGTCGATCTTCGGCGCGTTGGCGCCGGAGAACGGGCAGGTCTTGCGGCGACGGTGGAAGGGGCGCCGGGTTGGGATCTGGTTGATGTCGACCATTATTCTGCGGCTCCTTCAAAGCCTTCGCGCGGACGGCGCGGGCCACGATCGGCACCGCCATCCCCGAAGCTGCGCGGCGGACGATCACCACGGTCACCGCGATCGCGGTCGCCGAATGAGCGCGGGCCACGATCGCCACGGTCGCGGTCGCCGAAGCCGCCGCGTTCCGAGCGCTCTTCGCGCTTCTGCATCATTGCCGACGGACCTTCCTCATGCGCATCGACCTTGATGGTCAGGAAACGCAGCACGTCCTCGGACAGGCCCATCTGGCGCTCCATCTCGTTGAGCGCGGCCGGCGGGCAGGTGATGTCCATGAGTGTATAATATGCCTTCCGGTTCTTGTTGACCCGGTAGGTGAGGGACTTCAGTCCCCAGTTCTCGACCCGGCCGACGGACCCGCCATTCGCGGTGATGACGCCCTTGTACTGTTCGACAAGCGCATCGACCTGCTGCTGCGAGAGGTCCTGCCGGGCAAGAAACACATGTTCGTATAGAGCCATAGTGTTCGTGCCTTTCTTCGTTTCTCTCCCGGTTCCCGGCGGCAAAAGCCTCTGCAACTTCTCTGACCCGCAATCCTTGCGAAGGCGGGGAAGAAAGGAGCATGACGAGACGGTCGAGAGCGGAGACACGGGAGGCGGAAGCGCTTCTGGCTTCACGCGAAGGTTTCGAAAAACCTCCGGCCCTCCGTTCAGCCCCCAGCAAGGACCGGCAGATTGCGGGCGTCTATACAGGAATTTGACCGCAAAGCAAGGCCAAACCACGGAGCAAACGGCCCTACCGTCCCAGAGCGCCACGGGTCTCGACGGCAAGGCTTGCGGATTCCTGAAACCGGACCTTAACCACCATGCGAAGTTCCAGCACCGGCGGGCGTGGCGGCAACCCGTCGTTCATCATGCGGATGCAAAAGCAAACAGTCTGCGCGAGTTCGGCAGCAAGGCGGTTTGGGGACAAAAATGCTTTTCGACAAATTCTGCCGTTCGAAGAGCGGCAACTTTGCCCTGATGCTGGCGTTCGGGCTGCCTGCGGTTCTGACCGCCGTCGCCTTTGCCGTGGACGTGTCCACCTTGATGAGGGCCAAGGTCAGCTTGCAGAATGCGCTCGATGCCGCGAACCTTGCATCTTCGCATCTCGGCGACATCGAGGCTTCGCGCAAGGACGTCTTCGACCGCTACTTCCAGACCAATGTCGCCGGCCACAGCGAGTTGAGGAACGCCGAAGCGACGCTTACCGTGGAAAGGGGCCTCAATTACATCCAGACCAAGGCTGTCGCCACGGCGGACGTCAATTTGAACTTCGCCTTCCTGTTCGGCAACGACAAGCGCATCACCGTCGATGCCGGCGCCGTCGAATCGACCAATCAGCTCGAAGTCGTGCTGGTGCTCGACAACACCGGGTCGATGGCCAGCAACGATCGCATCGGCGCATTGCGGACGGCGGCGACGGCCCTGATTGATATGCTCGAAGCGGCGAAGTCGCCGACGCGCAGCGTACGTGTCGCGGTGGTGCCGTTCGTTACCGCGGTCAACGTCAAGGGCGAGGACTACGATCCGGCCTGGATCGACATGGCCGGCAAATCGCCGAACAACGGCGCCAATTTCCCCTCGGTCGGCGGCAAGCGCGTCAACCATATGGATCTGTTCAAGCAATTGGGCGTCGAATGGAGAGGCTGCGTCGAAGCGCGGCCAGGAACCAACAATGTTTCCGACATTTCGCCCGACCAAAACAAACCGGACACCCTGTTCGTACCTTATTTCGCGCCGGACGATCCAGGTAACGCTAGAAATCCAAACAGCTCCTACGGCAATTCAGCGACCGGCTACAACAATTCCTATCTCGACGATACCGTCGTCACCCTGCTTCCCGGCCTCACCAGCGACATGGCGAAGTACAGTGTTTCGACGATGAAGCTCATCAACGACAAGAGAGGCCCACTGACTATCGGCCCAAACCGGGCCTGTCCGACGCCGATAGTGCCGCTGACCGATGATTTCGACAAATTGCGGAAGGCCGTCGGTGAGATGATCGAATGGAACGGCTCGGGGACCAATGTTTCGGAAGGCTTGTCATGGGGGATGCGGGTGCTCTCGCCGGCACCGCCTTACAGCGACGGCGCGCCGTTCAGGGCGTCAGGCACGACCAAAACGGTGCTGCTGCTCACCGACGGCGAGAATGTTGTCTATGGCGCGAAGGATACGCCACAGAAGTCGGACTATGGCTCCTACGGATTCCTGGCCTCGGGTCGGTTTGGATCCAGCGACCAGACCGCGGCTGCGCGCAATGTCGACGATTGGACAACCAATGTATGCAACACATTGAAGAAGCAGGACGTGCAGATCTTCACAGTGCTGCTGCAGGCCGACACCGCAGCCAACCGCAAGCTCTACGAGGCCTGCGCATCGTCGCCGTCGGATTATTACCCGACCAACGACGTCAGTCAGCTCGAAGGCGTCTTCCTGAAAATCGGAAGCTCGATTTCGCAGCTGCACTTGACGAATTGAACGACGTCGGCCGCTCTCCCGCCGCCGCTGCTCAACTCGTGTGTGCAGCCACTTTGCCTGTGGTTTCGGGGAAGAAATCGGGCGCCGCATGGCGCTTGCCGAACATCATGTCGTATTGCAGCAGACGGAAGTCGCGGATTGCCGGATCGATCTCTTTCTGACGCGACCAATCGGGGGTGGCGTCGCCCCCCGGTGCCAAAAGCAAATTGCGGTCGATAACGCGGTAGCGCTCTCGCAACTGTCCGAGGAAGCCGGTGTAATAGGGATGGCTGATGCCGGCTGTCTTCAGGATATGGTAGGGCAGGAAGGACGGGCTGACGGCGCCCAGATCCTCGGTCGGGCCGCTGCGATTCGACCAGACGATCAGCGGCGTCTGGTGGTGCAGCAGCATCTGGTCGGCCGCCTCCTTGCGCGGCGCAACATTGTCCTTCAGGAAGCCGGTCTCGACGTAGACCGGCCCAAGCGGCGGCAGATGGTCGCCGAAGAACGCGATGACGGTCGGCCGCTCGCGTTTCTTCGCCCATTCGATCAGCCGCTCGAGGCCGCGGTCCGCGTCGGAAGAGCCTTCGGCATAGCTCAACAGCGATTCACGCGCCCATTGGCTGATCGGCGCCTGCACCTTGTGGGTCGGATTGTTATAGCGATACGGCTCATACGGCCCGTGGTTCTGCAGGCTGACGGCGAAAAAGAACACCGGCTCGGCGCTGGTATCGGCTTCGTGGATGATCTCGTCGGTCATCGCAGCGTCCGACGCGAGCGGTCCGCGCTTCTGCATGGGCGGCAACGTCTCCTCGGACTTGAAGTCGTTGAAGCCGAAATCGGCATAGACGGCCCCCCGGTTCCAGAACCAGTTAGTGCCGGGATGGATGGCGCGCGCCCGGTAGCCCTGACTTTTCAGGAAGGTCGCCAGCGAGGGAGTCGGTGTCCGCACATATTGCTGGTAGGGAATGCTGCCCGCCGGCAGGAAGGCGTTGGAAAAGCCGGTCAGGGCCTCGAACTCGATGTTGGCCGTCATGCCGCCGAACTCGGGCGAGAACATGTAACCCGTGCGCAGTACCCGCACATTGGGGATAGGGTCGGGTGTGATGGTGACGCCGGGTAGCTTGGTCGGATCCCAGAAGGATTCGCTCATGACGACGATGATGTCGGGCTTCTCGGCAGGTACCGAGGCGGTCACCTGCGGTTTGCCGATCGCTTCGATCGCCTTGTCGGAATAGCCGGGCGGCGCCGAGACATGCGCCATCGGAACGTTAAGCGCGAAGGCGAGCGCAAAACCGTTCGAGGCATAGTTTTCCTTCTGGTCCCACATGATCGGGATGATCTGCAGCCGGTCGCGCGTCCACGAGAAAGTGGCATAGTCCATGATGGAAACGAAGAAGGCGATCAGCGGTACTGTCAGCGTCAGCCGGGCAAGGCGGCCCTTGTGGCTGAGCGCCGGAACGCGGCGGCGCCATAGCCGCCAGCCATAGACGAGCAGCGACAGCCCGCCGACGATGCCGATCGCCAGGGCAATGGCGGTTCCCGGGCGATCGCGTACCAGAAGCGGCATCAGTGCCACGATCTGCCGGGAATAAAGGAAATCGGTCGGATAGAGCGGATCGCCGAGATACAGCGACTTCTGGTGGCCGACGAACGCCAGCGACAATGTCAGCGGCGCGACGATCATCAGGCTCTGATGACTGCGGCCGAGCACGGCGTCGAGGCCGATGAGGATCAGCGCAAAAATGATGATCGTGGTCCAGCCGGGTTTGAAAGGCTGCAGAAAGAAATCAATGGTGCCGGCAAAGTTGCCGCGCACGATCAGTTCGATGGCAAACACAAGGATGGCCGCAGCCAGCAAGCTGATAAGGCCATAGCGGATGACAGGCCATTTGCGCGCCGGCAGATAGCCGGTCGACGGATCGCCTTCAAGAAACTGGGGCGCCGCCTCGGCTGCGCTCTGCTTGGTCTTTGCCACTTCAATAGTTCCCCGGCCCGCAACAAAAGCGTCACTCGATTGTCATCGAACTGTCACGCAAAGCCTAGCGCCTGTGGCGGAAATAAGAAGAGCCAGCAAACAAATCGTGAGCGGTTTTCATCATGAGTGATCGCCAAAAAGCCTGCCGAAACAGGCACTCGGCCGATATTACGCGATCAAGGTTGGACTTGACTTGGCCGCACGCCTTGCGTCACAGGCAACGTGAACCAGCAGCTGGGAGCCGCCGATGGCCATCGCATTCACCTTTCCGGGGCAGGGCAGCCAGGCTGTCGGCATGGGCAGGGACCTCGCCGATACCTTTGTGGAATCGCGGCGGATCTTCGAGGAAGTTGACGACGCGCTCGGCGAAAACCTATCGAAGCTGATCTGGGAAGGCCCGGAAGAGACGCTGACGCTGACCGCCAACGCCCAGCCGGCGCTGATGGCGGTGTCGCTTGCCGCAATCCGGGCGCTGGAGGCGCGCGGCTTCTCCCTGAACGGCAAGGTCACCTATGTCGCCGGCCACTCGCTCGGCGAATATTCGGCACTTGCGGCCGCAGGTTTCGTTTCGGTCGCCGACGCCGCCCGGCTATTGCGCATCCGCGGCAATGCCATGCAGGCGGCTGTGCCGGCCGGCGAGGGCGCCATGGCGGCGATCATCGGGCTGGAGCAGGCCGACGTCGAAGCCGCTTGCGCAGAGGCCGCCCAGGGCGCCGCCAAAGATCCCGCACAAGCCTTGGTTTGCCAGATCGCCAATGACAATGGCGGCGGCCAGCTGGTGATCTCTGGCGCTAGGCCAGCGGTCGAACTGGCGGCGAGGCTATGCACGGAGAAGGGCGCCAAGCGGGCGCTGATGCTGCAGGTCTCGGCGCCCTTCCATTCGGCATTGATGAAGCCTGCGGCCGAGATCATGCGGGAGGCGCTGGCCGCCGTGACGAAGAGTGCGCCGGTCGTGCCGCTGGTCTCCAATGTTACGGTGACCCCGACGAGCGATCCCGACGAGATCGCCCGCCGACTCGTCGAACAGGTGATCGGGCGCGTGCGCTGGCGCGAAACGGTGGAGTGGTTCGGCAGCAACGGCGTTGTGACGCTTTACGAAGTGGGCGCCGGCAAGGTGCTGTCGGGGCTGGCCCGCCGCATCAACCGCGACATTGCCACCAGCAGCATCGGATCGGCGGCGGAGGTCGAAACGGCACTTGCCGCCTTGGGTGACCACGTAGCTTGAATTCATCAGTGCTTGCCGCTATATGAATACATGTATCGCAACAAGGTGCGGCATGCCCACATCGATCCGCCTTTCTCCTGAAGTCGAGCAGCGCCTGGATTTTCTCGCGGCCAAGACTGGTCGCAGCAAGGCCTACTATCTGCGCGAGCTCATTGAACGTGGTCTGGAGGACTTGGAGGATTACTACCTGGCTGCCGAAGTCGTTGAGCGGATCAGGCGTGGTGAAGAAGACGTCATGAGAGCCGAGGACTTCTGGCGTGGCCTGGACGCTTGAATACGCCCACTCGGCGCGAAAATTTGTCGAAAAACTGAATCCGCAGACACGTCACCGTATCCGTGATTTTATTGAAAACCGCATTGCCGTTCTCGACAACCCGCGTGAACTCGGCAAACCGCTGAAGGGCCCGCTCGCAACCTTTTGGAGATATCGCGTCGGGGATTATCGCATCATTTGCGATGTGCAGGATAACCGGCTCGTCATTCTGGTGGTAACCATAGGCCACCGCGGCAACGTTTACAGATAGCCGAACTCACCGGCCCGTATGATTGGCCAGTACGATTTGGGAAGAGGATAAAGCATGTTCGAATTGACCGGCCGCAAGGCGCTCGTCACCGGCGCATCGGGAGGTATAGGCGAGGCGATCGCCCGCGTGCTGCACGGCCAGGGCGCCATCGTCGGCCTGCATGGCACACGTATCGAGAAATTGGAGGCGCTGGCCGCCGAACTGGGCGACCGGGTCAAGCTTTTCCCGGCCAATCTTTCCAACCGCGACGACGTCAAGGCGCTCGGCCAGAAGGCGGAAGCTGACCTCGAAGGCGTCGACATCCTCGTCAACAATGCCGGCATCACCAAGGACGGGTTGTTCGTGCGCATGGCTGACGCCGACTGGGATAGCGTGCTCGAGGTCAACCTGACCGCCGTGTTCCGGCTGACCCGCGAGCTTACCCATCCGATGATGCGGCGCCGCCATGGCCGCATCATCAACATCACTTCAGTGGTTGGCGTCATGGGTAATCCCGGCCAGACCAACTATTGCGCCTCCAAAGCCGGTATGATCGGCTTTTCCAAATCGCTGGCGCAGGAGATCGCCACCCGCAATATCACCGTCAACTGCGTCGCCCCGGGCTTCATCGAATCGGCGATGACCGCCAAGCTCAACGACAAGCAGAAAGAGGCGATCATGGCGGCGATCCCGACCCGGCGCATGGGCACGGGCGCCGAAGTCGCCTCAGCCGTCGCCTACCTAGCTTCCAACGAGGCAGCCTACGTCACCGGCCAGACCATTCATGTGAATGGCGGCATGGCAATGATCTAACACTTGGGAAAACGCTTCATTCCGTCTTGGATGCACGGGATTTTTCGTGTAATGCCGCCCGCAACCCGGCGGTTCGGGCAAAAACCGGTCCTGTTCCGCTGCGTTTCCGGCAGGACCATCTTTCAGCTTGATTAGCGGCATTCTGCCCGCTAACGAAGACAGACAACCAAAAGACGAGGATGCCCAAATGAGTGACACCGCAGAGCGCGTCAAGAAGATCGTCATCGAGCACCTTGGCGTCGATGCCGACAAGGTGACGGAGCAGGCGAGCTTCATCGATGATCTGGGCGCGGACAGCCTCGACACGGTCGAACTTGTCATGGCGTTCGAAGAAGAGTTCGGTGTCGAAATCCCGGACGACGCCGCCGAGACCATCCTGACTGTTGGCGATGCGGTGAAATACATCGACAAGGCCTCCGCCTGACGCTATTTGCAGTCATCACCGGGGAGGACCTGCGATGAGGCGTGTCGTCGTCACGGGCCTTGGGCTGCTTTCGCCGTTCGGCATGGGCTTCGAGCACAGCTGGAAGGAGCTTCTGACCGGCCGCAGCGCAGCCAAGCGCATCACCGAATTCGAGGTGGAAGACCTTGCCTGCAAGGTCGCCCACGTCATTCCGCGCGGTGACGGCTCCAATGCCACTTTCAATCCTGAAGCCGTTCTCGAGCCGAAGGAACTGCGCAAGATCGGCGACTTCATTCTGTACGGGATCGCGGCCGCCGACGAAGCACTCAAGGATTCCGGCTGGCAGCCGAAGACGCATGAGGAACAGTGCGCCACCGGCGTGCTGATCGGTTCGGGCATCGGCGGCATCGAAGGCATCGCCGAGAATGCGATGATCCTCAAGGAACGCGGTCCGCGCCGCATCAGCCCATTCTTCATCCCTGGCCAGATCATCAACCTCGTCTCCGGTCAGGTCTCGATCCGCCATGGGCTGAAAGGCCCCAACCATGCCGTCGTCACCGCTTGCTCGACCGGTGCGCACGCCATCGGCGATGCCGCCCGGCTGATCATCTGGGGCGATGCCGACGTTATGGTCGCAGGCGGCGCCGAAGCGCCGGTGACGAGACTGTCGGTCGCCGGGTTCGCCGCTTGCCGCGCGCTCTCCACCGAGCGCAACGATGCGCCACAAACGGCCTCACGCCCCTATGATCGCGATCGCGACGGCTTCGTCATGGGCGAGGGCGCCGGCGTTGTCGTGCTCGAGGAGCTCGAACACGCCAAGGCCCGCGGCGCCAAGATCTATGCCGAGGTCACCGGCTACGGTCTGACCGGTGACGCCTATCACATCACCGCGCCTGCCGAAGACGGCGACGGCGCTTTCCGTTGCATGACCGCGGCGCTGAACCGGGCGAAGCTGACGCCGGCCGATGTCGACTACATCAACGCGCACGGCACCTCGACCATGGCCGATACGATCGAACTCGGCGCCGTCGAGCGGCTGGTCGGCAATGCCGCCTCAAAGATATCGATGTCGTCGACCAAATCGTCGATTGGCCACCTGCTGGGCGCGGCTGGTGCTGCCGAGGCGATCTTTTCGATCCTCGCCATTCGCGACAACATCGCGCCGCCGACCATCAATCTCGACAATCCGGAGCGCGAAACGGCGATCGACCTGGTGCCGCACAAGCCGCGGGCCCGGCAGATCGACGTGGCGCTGTCCAACTCCTTCGGCTTCGGTGGCACCAACGCCTCGCTCGTCTTCCAGCGCTACAATGGCTGACCGCTCTGCCGGTTTCCGTCTGCCGTCAATTTTGCCATATTCGCCCCTACTCTGCCCGAGGGGATTCGTCGCAAGATCAAATGGTAGGGCGCTATGAACACAAATCCGGCCGATAACGGGGAATTCGGGCAACGGGCAGCAACGCCCGGCCCTATCGTGCCGAAGACGGCCAGCGAGGCGTTGCGGCCCGAGGCCGGCACGCCGCCACCGAAGCGCTCGCGTGCCTCGCGCAGCCAGTTCGTCGTGTTCATGAACTTCGTCATCTCTTCGGTGATGCTGATGGTGCTGGCGGCAGGTGTTGCGCTGTATTTCGGCAAGCAGGAGTTCAACGAGCCCGGCCCGTCGGCCAATGGCGACACTTTCCTGGTCAAGCCGAATAGTGGCGTCCAGGAAATCGCCGACCAGCTTGAGCGGCGAGGTCTGATCAGCGACGCCCGCATTTTCCGCCTTGGCGTGCGCGCCTTCGGCAATGATTCCGCCCTGAAGGCCGGCGAATACGAGATCAAGCCGCAGGCGTCGATGCACGATATCATGGAACTGCTGAAGAGCGGCAAGTCGGTGATGTATTCGCTGACTATCCCCGAGGGGCTGACGGTCGAGCAGGCGCTGCAACGGATCGCTGAGCAGGACGCGCTGACCGGCGATATGCCGTCGACCACTCCACCTGAGGGCAGCCTCGCCACCGACACGCTGCGTTTCACCCGCGGCGCAACACGCCAGCAGATGGTCGACAAGCTTCTGGCCGACCAGAAGAAGCTGGTCGACGAGGTCTGGCAGCGCCGAGCGCCGGATCTGCCGATCGCCAACGTTGAGGATTTTGTCACCCTGGCCTCTATCGTCGAGAAGGAGACCGGCAAGGGCGATGAACGCTCGCGCGTAGCCGCCGTCTTCCTCAACCGGCTGGCCAAGGGTATGCGGCTGCAGTCGGACCCGACCATTATCTACGGCCTGTTCGGCGGCAAGGGCAAACCCATCGACCGCCCGATCTATCAGTCGGACATCCAGAAGCCGACGCCCTACAACACCTATCTGATCAACGGGTTACCGCCGACGCCGATCGCCAATCCCGGCCGTGCGGCGCTGGAGGCTGTCGCCAATCCGTCGAAGACCAGCGATCTCTACTTCGTCGCCGACGGCAGCGGCGGGCACGTATTTGCCTCGACGCTCGATGAGCATAACGAGAATGTCGCTCGCTACCGGGCACTGCTGAAAAAGCAGGCGCAGGACGCCGCCAAGGCCGGAGCAACCAATACCGGAGCCGACACGCCGGCGGGAGCCATCGTTGACGATGCAGGCCCCACCGCCGCCCAGTAGGGCCGGACGCCATCAGTTTGGCCCTGTGCATATCCGGGTGGATGTGCAAGGGCTGCCATGGCATTGAAATTCACATGGTCCTGTCCGGAGAAAATCGCTCCGGCTTGAGGGGCATTCGGCAAAGGGACGCACGGCTACATGAACTTGCAGAGCATGACCGGTTTTGCGCGCAGTGTCGCCGAACACGACGGCACTTCGATTGCCTGGGAAGCCAAGTCCGTCAACGGCAAAAGCGTCGAGGTCAGGCTGCGGCTGCCGCAAGGTTTCGACCGGTTGGAGCCGGCCGTCCGGCAGACGGTGCAGAAGCGTTTTGCGCGCGGCAATTTCCAGATGACGCTGACCATTGGCCGCGCCGCCGGCGCGCAAGCGCAACCCGTGGTCAACGAGGCTTTCCTGAAGGATCTGGCGGGCTTGGCCAAGCGGCTGCAGGAGCAGTTCGGAGTAGCCCCTGCGGCGGCCGACGGCCTGCTTGCGCTGCGCGGCGTCCTCGACATTCCCGAAACCATCGAAACCGAAGAGGCGCGCAGTGCGCTCGATACCGCAATACTGTCGGCGCTGGAAGCAGCACTGAACGGGCTGCACCAGGCGCGCCAGGGCGAAGGTGCGGCACTTCGTTCCCTGCTGTCCGGCCATATCGATGCCATCGAGGCGCTGACGCTGCGGGCCGAGGCCGATCCATCACGCGAACCGGCCACGATCCGCGAAAGGCTCGCCGAGCAGATCCGCCTGTTGATGGACGCGTCTGCCAACCTGGACGCCAGCCGGCTGCATATGGAAGCGGCGTTCCTGGCCACCAAGGCCGACATACGCGAGGAGATCGACCGGCTGAAGACACATGTGGCGTCAGGCCGGGCGCTGCTCGGCGGCGGCGGCGCCATCGGCCGCAAGCTCGATTTCCTGGCACAGGAATTCAACCGCGAATCGAATACGCTGTGTTCCAAGTCGAATGCTGCCGCGGTCACCGCCATCGGGCTGGAACTGAAGGCGGTCGTCGACCAGTTTCGCGAACAGGTCCAGAATCTGGAATGATCCCGATGCCAAGCCACATGACTGCCAAGCCCCATGACCGCTAGGGATGTGGGTTCCCGCATTCGGCGCCGCGGGCTGATGCTGGTCTTGTCGTCGCCGTCAGGCGCCGGCAAGTCGACGATTGCGCGCAATCTGCTGGAGAGCGATTCCAGCCTGGAATTGTCGGTCTCGGTCACCACGCGGCCACGCCGCGGCAGCGAGATCGAGGGCGTCCATTACCACTTCCGTACCATGCGCGAGTTCGAGCGGCTGCGCGATTCCGATGCGCTGCTCGAATGGGCGGAGGTGCACGGCAATTGCTACGCGACGCCGCGCGAGCCGGCTGAACAGGCGCTGGCCGAAGGCCGCGACATGCTGTTCGACATCGACTGGCAAGGCGCTCAGCAGCTCAAGGAGAAGATGCGCGCCGACATCGTCTCGATATTCATCCTGCCGCCATCGATGAAGGAATTGAAGGCGCGGCTGAAGCGTCGCGCCGAGGACCAGGAAGCGGTGATCGAGACGCGGCTCAAGAACGCCCGCAACGAGATCGAGCACTGGAAGGAATATGATTTCGTCATCGTCAACGACGATCTCGACCGCGCTTTCGCCGAGGTGCGCGGCATCGTCACCGCCGAACGGCTCAGACGCGATCGCCGGCCCGGCCTGTTCGATTTCGTCTCGGGGCTGCTCGACGAGAAGACGGATTGATCAACGCGCTATCCCCTCGACCAGGATCAGATTGCGGCTGAGCGCGGCGTCGCGCAGCTCCAATGCAGCGGCGTATTCGGCCGAGCGATACCAGCGCCGCGCCGTGTCCATGTTCGGGAATTCGACGATGATCAGCGGCCCGGGAGACCAGTCGCCTTCCAACATTTCCACCTTGCCACCGCGTACCAGATAGCGCCCGCCGTGCTGGGCGATGGAGGCAGCCGCGCGGATGCGATAAGCTTCGATCGCCTCTGCGTCGCGGATCGTGACGTCGGAAATGACATAGGCGGCCATTGCTTGTCTCCGGGCAGGTTTGTCCGGCTATCTATGGCCGTGAGAGCGGAAATTCCACGCAGACGCGTCCCGGCATCACACCGCGTTGGTCAGGCGAACGAACTCCTCGACGCTGAGCGTCTCGGCGCGCCTGGTCGGATCGATGCCGGCACGGGCAAGCAGCGCCTCGCCGCCGAGGCTTTTCACGCTCTGCCGCAGCATTTTCCGGCGCTGGCCGAACGCCGCTTCGGTGACGCGGCTGAGCCGTTTCACCTCTGCCGGCAAGGGGCTGGCGCGCGGCACCAGATGCACGACCGAGGACGTCACCTTGGGTGGCGGCGTGAACGCCTGCGGCGGCACGTCGAAGGCAATCCTCGCCTCCGTCCGCCAGCCGGCCAGCACGCCGAGCCGACCATAGGCATCGCTGCCGGGGCTGGCTGCAATGCGTTCGGCGACCTCGCGCTGGAACATCAGTGTCATCGATGTGTAGAAGGGCGGCCACTCGGTGACGGTCAGCCAGCGGATCAGCAATTCGGTGCCGATATTGTAGGGCAGGTTGGCAACGATTTTCGCCGGCCCGCCGCCTCCCGGCACTCCTGTTGCAAGCGCTGCAAAATCAGCTTTCAGCGCATCGCCGGCTACGATCTCTAGCCGGCCCGGATAGTGGTTCGCGATCTCGGCCAAGGCCGCCAGGCAGCGCTCATCGCGCTCGATGGCGACGACCCGCCGGGCGCCGTTGAGGAGCAGGGCCCGGGTCAGCCCGCCCGGACCGGGACCGACCTCGATAACCGTAACGTCGCTCAGGTCGCCGGCGGTTCGCGCAATCTTGCTTGTCAGGTTAAGGTCGAGCAGAAAATTCTGGCCCAGCGCCTTTTTCGCCTGCAGCCCATGGCGCTCGATCACCTCGCGCAGTGGCGGCAGGCCGTCTATGCTCATCGGGCTGGGCTCATCAGGCGGGCTCATCGGGTTAAGGCCATCGAATTTGGCTGATTGGGCTCAGGGCCTACGGCCTCTTCCCGGTATCGGCAAGAACGCGAGCGAGTTTCAGCGCTGCAATCAGGCTGCCGGCACGGGCGATGCCCTTGCCGGCGATATCGAAGGCGGTGCCGTGGTCGGGCGAGGTGCGGACGAAGGGCAGGCCGAGCGTGACGTTGACCGCCTCGTCAAACGCCAGCGCCTTGGCCGGGATCAGCGCCTGGTCGTGATACATACAGAGCGCCACGTCGTAGCCGGCGCGGGCGCGAGCATGAAACAGCGTGTCGGCCGGCAACGGCCCGAAGGCGTCGATTCCTTCCTGCCTCAGCCGGTCGACCGCCGGGCGCACGATCCGCTCGTCTTCGGTGCCCATGGTGCCGCCTTCGCCGGCATGCGGGTTGAGGCCGGCAATGGCGAGCCGCGGCTTGGCAATTCCGAAGCGGTTCGCAAGATCGGCGGCGGTGATGCGGCCGGTGGCGACGATAAGGTCCGTCGTCAGCGCTTTCGGCACCTCGGCCAGCGCGATGTGGATGGTGACCGGCACGGTGCGCAGGTCCGGTCCGGCAAGCAGCATCACAGGCGTCACTTCGGTGCCGGTGTGAAGCGATGCCAGATGCGCCAGATATTCGGTGTGGCCGGGAAAGCGAAAGCCGGCGTCGTAGAGCGGCTTCTTGGCAATGGGGCAGGTGACGACCGCGGCAGCGCGGCCGGCCAGGCAGTCGGCAACGGCGCGGTCGATCGCCTCGATGATGCCGGCGGCGTTGGCTGGATCCGGGCGGCCGGGACTGTCGACGAAACGGGCAGCAAGCGCCACCACCGGCAGCGCGCGCGAAAACACCCCCGGCGCTAACGCCGGCGTCGTCTCGGCAATCGCGATATCGGTGCCGAGCCTGTGCGCTCGCGCGGCAATCAGTGCCGGATCGGCAAGGAGATAAAATGACGGAACGCCAGCGCTTTCGCGGGCCTGCCACGCAGCGATGGCGATGTCCGGCCCCAGGCCGGACGGATCGCCGACGCTCAACGCCAGCGAAAGCTCTGCGTCAGCCACGGCGCGTCGACTTCAGCGCTCGATTATGCGGGCTTTCTTCCGCAACTCCTCGACATATTTCTTCGAGAGTTCGTCGGCGTTCTTGTCGCTCGAACCTTCACTCTGGAACACCATCTGCGCGGCTTTGTCGTCTGACACTTCGCGCGACGAGCAGATGCCGATGAATTCGACACCGCGGTCGGTTTCGCGCGTCGTGGTGGCGCCGCCGACCTTTGTAGCCTTTATCTGCTCGGCCCAGTCCGCCGGCAATTGCGGCGCCAGCACCCGGCCGAGATCGCGAACGGTGACATCGATCAGGCCCTTGGCGAATTCGCGCGTGGTGTTGCAGCCGTTGAAGCGGGCGCGCATAGCGTCGGCTTCGCGTTTGCGCTTGGCCAGCGTCGCGCTGCGCTCGGCCGCCGGCACCACGAAGATGACCTGCTGCAGCATGTACTCTGTGGCGCTCGGTTTGCTGCCGCCTTTTTCGAGCATGCGCTTGACGAGGTCCTGCTCGCTCATGGCGCCGCCGCCGTCGCTAGAACGGTGACGCGCCGTCAGCGCCTGGTTCCAGGCCATCTGCGCCCGGATAAAGTCCTTGAAATGCTCCTTGGTGACGCCGGATTGCGCCATCGCGCCGTCAAGCTGCTTGAGCGGCATCTTGTTGCTGGTGGCGAAACGCTGATAAGCGGCATCGACCTGCTCGTCGCTGATGCGGATGCCGAGCCGCCGGGCTTCGGCCAGGCGCAGCGTCTGGTCGATCATTTCCTGGCCGGCATCGCCCTTTCTGTGCTGCAGGCGCAGGAAAGCGGCCCGATGCTGGATGTCGCCGGTGGTGATCGGTATATTGTTGACGACGTATTTGATCTCGGTGGCGAAAACTGGCCGTGTCACCGCGGTGGTCGAGAACGCCACCAGCAGCGCGAACCCTGCCGAAAAGAGGTATTTCCTCATCGAAAGCATCCCAATTCCATCCCGATTCAGCCGAACCTATCCCAGTTCAGGCCGTCAAAATTCGTGCCTGCTCTATGCGGCGAAACAATGTCGTCCGCCAGCCGCCCCGTTGCCGACCGCTGCCCGTTATTGAATGGTGTCGATGGAGCGTTGCGACGAGCCGAAATCGCCGAGCGTGCGGAACGACAGGTTGAAGCCGACGTTCTGCGATACTTCCTTGGTGTTCAGGTCACGTCTTTCCGAAAACGTCATCAAATAGGTAAAGCACGAATCACTATAGGCAAAGCCGACCCCGTCCTTGACCAGAACGCTCTGCTCCAGATCATATGTGCCGGTGCCAAAGACGCGCCAATTCTCGGCAAGATGTGTCGAGGCGCCGAGCGTAACCTCATGGCGATCGGTTGAGAAGCCATAGAGTGGCTGCGCCTGGATGAAGGCGTATTTGGCGCTCAGCGATACCGGCAGGCCTGAAAAGGCGGCCTTTACCTCAGCGCGGCGGATCTCGAAGCTTTGCTCGTCGAAACGGCCGCTGACCGAGCCGGAAAACCCGCTGGGGCTGTTGAAGCCGACAAGGCCGACATAGTCGGAGGTTGCAGTTTCAAGGCCTGAATAGGCGCCGACATTGACCAGGTCCGGCGTGCCGAACGAGTTCTGGCCGCCCAGCTGGTAGGATTGGCCGAACACCGCATTGGTGCCCCAGCCATTGTCATATGCGCCGGAATAGCGCAGCCCGACATTGGCGCGTGTGCCGCCTTCCATGCGGTCATAGCCCGAGAATTTGTCGCGCTCGAACAGCGTCGTGGCGTCGAAGACGAAGCTCTGGGCGTCCTCGTTGGGGACCGCCAGCCCGCCGACATATTGCTCGTTCGGACGCATGAATACCTGCGCCATCGGTTCGAAGACATGGCTGGAACTGGTCATCGAAAACAGCACCGGCCAGCGCATCTCAAGGCCGGCGGTCGCCATGTAGCGGGCAAGCGATGAACGCATATCGTCCTCGACGCCGAGATTGGTCGCCATCTGGTTGACGGCGTCGAGCGAGGCCGAGGAGGCGTTGACGTAGCCGGCGTCGCCCCGCAGCGCCAGGAGCGGTGTCAGCAGCAGCCCGCCATCGGTGGTGAAGGTGCGCTTCCATTCGGCTTCCGCGGTAAGGCGCCCGGATTGACCGTCGATGCCGCGAACGTTGTTGACGGACGAAGGGATGCCCGAATTTGCAAGAGCCGTATCGAGCCTGTCGCGGTCAATGACCCGCGCGTTGACGTCGAACGACAGCTGCCCGCCGGCCACCGGCATGTCGGGGATATAGGCGTAGTCGAGCGAGGGTAGCACCCAGGGCTGCTTGGCGGCGCGTGCAGTCGGATCGCTGGCGAGCGTGTCTTCCTGAACCTCGAAGTGCATGGCGCGCACGTCGAAGTAATTGCGATCGTTGAGCCCCGTCAGGTACACCTCGGAGCGGTGCACGCTATCGTTGAAGCCATCGATGTCGTAGGTGCGCGCGAAATTCTTGTCGCTCTGCAGCAGGATGTCCCAGCCGAAGTCCCAGCGCGGGTTGATGGCGAACTGGCCCTGGGTGCCCATCATGCCGCGGAACCTGTTCGGGTCGCCTTCGGTACCCGAATTCACGTTGTGGCCATTGTCGTCGATGAAGGCGTCGGGATTCTCCTGCCGGATGCCCGCAATCTTCAGGCTGTACTGACCGTTGTTGAAGCGCTGCCTCCACTCGGCCTCACCGAGGAAACCTTGCTTGGTATAGCCGCTGCCAGTGACAGTGAGATCGTAGGTCGGCGAGAGCGCGAAATAATAGGGGACTTTAACACCGACGCCGAGATCGCTCTTGTAGGCGACGCCGGGGATCAGGAAGCCGCTCTTGCGCTTGACCGTTGGGTCGGCGATCTCGAAAGCCGGCAGATAGGCCAGCGGAAAGCCGAAGAACTCGAAATTCGAGTTCTCGAAGCGAACCGTCTTCTTCTCGCCGTTCCAGATGATCTTCCTGGCCTTGATACGCCAGGTCGGCGCTTTGTCGGGCTTGTCCTCGCACGGCTCGCAGGCGGTGTAGACGCCATTGTGGAACGTCGTCAGCACGCCGCCCATGCGCTCCGCGCTTTCGGCGGCGAAATACGCCTTGTCTATGGTCTCGACCCGCAGCGCGTTGACGAAGCCGTCGGCGAAATCGTCAGTGATGTCGGCATGTTGCGAATAGATTTTGGTGCCGTCGCTATTGACGAGTTCGACATTGCCGCTGGCGACGAGGCGTTTGGTGTTGCGGTTGTATTCGACCCGCTGGGCGACGAGACGGTTGCCGCCGTAGTCGATCTGGACGCCACCGACGGCCGTCACTGTCTGCTTGTCGTTGTCGTAGACCAGCGTATCGGCTGCCAACAGCATCTGCGTGCCGCTCGGAACCTTCGTTGCCAGCTCACTGACGTCCTGGGCGAAAGCCGGAGCAACCGGGGCGGCGCTGGCAAGCAGGCATGCCAAGGCGCTCGCCGCAGAGGCGCGTGCCAAACCGGCGTGCCTATGGCTGCGCAAAACCGCCTCCCTCACTAGCCGTCTTCCTTGTATAGCAGGAATGTCACCCCGAAGAACATAGCCACGACAACCGGGACCCAAGCCGCTACGGCCGTGGGTACGAATCCCGCTACGCCGAATGCCTTGACCAGCACCGAAACGACATAAAGCAGAAACCCGGCCACGATGCCACCCAGAATCATCGTTGCCGACTGCCCCATCCTCGCAAATCGCATTGATACCGTTGCCGCAATCAGCGTCATCGCGACAAGCAGGAACGGCAGCGCAATCAGGGAATTGAACTGCATGGCGAAGGCATTTGCCTTGAGGCCGAAGGAGCGGGCCACTTCGATCTTGCCGGGCAGATCGTAGAAGGGAATGGTCTCAGGGCGCGCCAACCGCTCTTGCACGAATTCCGGCTTGAGATTGGTCGGCAGCCGATCGCTGGGTAACGACTGGATGGTACCGTCCCGGAACACCTTGACGTCCTGCAATTCCCAGTAGCCGTCCCGCAAAAAGGCGCGCGCCGCATCCTTGCGCTCGATGATGTCGCCTTGCGGGCTGAAGCTGAAGAAGACCGCGTCGGCCATCTCCAGGCCTTGATTAAGAATGGCGCGCGCGCCGATGATGGTATCGCCGGCGTTGGTTTTCTGCCTGATCCAGGGCGCAGCATCGGCCGAGACGCTGTTCGACTTGCCCGAACGGAGCTGGGTCTCGATCTCCTCGGACCAGGAATAGGCGTGCGCGGCTACCGGATTGATGACGCCGACCGACAAGGCTCCAAACAGCAGCGCCCCGATGCAGCACGGCAGCAGGAATTGCCATGCGGAAACCCCGGCGGAACGGGCAATGACCAATTCGTATTTGCGGTTGAGCGACACCAACGTCGCCATCGCCGAGAACAGGCCGACGAACGGCACCGTCTGCAGCATGATCATCGGCATCCTGAGCCCCGAAATGGCGAACGCAGTTGCGTAGGTGAAGCCCGGCACGCCAGTCGTGCGGCCGGAAAGCTCGGTGAAATCGATCAGGAACACCAGCGCCAAGAGGCCGATGAAGAACCAGATGGTGATCGTCACATAGCGAAAGAAGAAGTACCGACCCAGAGTCCAGCCCATCAGCCGGCTCCCTGTCCGGATGCGCCACGCCCGGCAAAACGGAGCTTGATGGCGCTCCAGCCGTCACTGAAGCGGCCGGCAAGATTGGTTATCCAATCGGCCCAGGCAACCGGCAGTTCCATGGTCCGGTTGGAAACAATGAACCAGATGGCGATCGCCGATGCCACGATCGGGACGCCGTAGACCATATAGGCATATTGCGGCACCTTGTCGGCCTTGCCGGCGGCAAAGAACCCGAGCCAGCGCACGAACAGCGCGATCGCGATTGCCGTGATCAGCGGGTGCACACGCGCCTCGCGATGCGAGCGCGCATCTCCGGCAACGGCGAGCGCGATCAGCGCGAAGACGAGCGAATAGGACCACTCGGAAAAACGCTGGTTGAGCTCGGCCAGGTACCTGTTCGGCTTTTGCTGGTACATCTTGTCGTTCGGACTGGGATTGAGCAGATACTGGGTCGTCCGGTCCTTCGGCAAAAGCAGGATATCAGATGATGCCGACATGAAAGCGGACAAGTCGAAGGCGTAGGAGGTGAACCGGATCACCGAGAGGTCGCCGGTCATGGTTTTGCGATGGATGACGCCGTCATTCATCATCAGCACCTTCTCGTCGCCGCGTTCGATGATGCTGCCGGTCTTGGCGTAGTAGATGAGATTGACGCCTTCTTCGCGCGAATCGGCGACGAAGATGCCGCCGAGGCGGTTGTCGGGAAGCCGTTCGCCAACCTGCAGGAACAGGCCGTCGTCGATCTTGCGGAAGGTGCCTTCCTGGATGATCAACGACAACAGATCGGCACGCGATGACGCAATCAACTCGCGGTTCTTCTGGCGTGCGTAAGGGTCGACGCCATTGTCGACGGCGAAGGAAAAAACGCTGGCTGCAAGTGCCAGAAGCATGATCGGCCTGACGATGGTCCAGCGTGAAGCGCCGGCGGCATTGATGACGGCCAGCTCCGAATCAGAATTCATCACGCTGAGGATCTGGGCGACCGCGACCACCAGGGCGAACGGCACGACGATCGGAACGATCGTCGGGATGATCAGCGCTGCGACTTCGAAGAAGGTGAGGGCCGACTGACCGCTATCGGTGACGAGGTCGATGCGGGCGAGCACCTGAGTCGTCCAGACGATCGCCAGCGTCCAGACGAGCGCCAGCGCGAATACCGCGAAAGCACGGCGCATGATGTAACGTTCAACGACCTTCATGAAGGCTTTTCTCGGCGATTTCGAACGGCATCATGCCTTGGAACAAGGTAGTCGTCCGGCGCCGGCTGCACAACTGGCTCAGTTTGGCGGTTCGATCCGGGTTCAGTCCCGGATCGCAAAATCCGCTGGGCCGGAGTGTCGGCGGCAATGGATAAGAAAGAGCGAACATTGTTGGTTAACAACAGGTTGCGGCGGGAAGCGGGGCCGTGCCGCGACGAATCGTGGATGGTTCGATATCGCATATGGGAGCGATTTCGGCCAAAGTCTTGTCAAATGCGGCAAAACGACCAAATGTCGCGCCGGTCGCGACCGCCGCGGCGTGATAAGACGGGTCAGGATCTGTTGAGCCCCAGCATGGAAGCGGAAAAATTGCGCAGTCTTACCGGTCGGGAAGCCGTTTTTGACGGCGCGATCGTGGTCGGAGCCGGCGCGGCCGGCCTTGCCGCCGCTCATGCCTTGATGAAGGCCGGCGTACCGACGCTCGTCCTGGAAAAGGAGAGCCGGCTTGCCGAACCCTGGCATAGGCGGCACCAGCGGCTGCACCTCAATACGCATCGCGATCTCTCGACGCTGCCCGGCGTCGGCTATCCCGCAGGCACCCCGGCTTTTCCGCATAAATCGGCCGTCATTCGCCATCTGAACGATTTCAGCCAGGCGCATGGTCTGCCGGTCGCATTCGGCGTTGCCGTTGAAGAGATCACGTTCGACGGCGATCACTGGACCGTGCGGACGAACGCCGGACGTCGTCTGGCGCGTCATGTCGTCGTCGCCACCGGGCGCGATCGGCAGCCGTTTATTCCTGCGTGGAAAGGCATGAAGGATTTTGCAGGCCGGATTATCCATTCGGCCGATTTTGGCGAGGCGAAGGACTACGTCGGCAAAAGGGTGCTGGTCGTCGGAGCCGGCAATTCGGGGTTCGACGCACTCAACCATCTTGCGAATGCAGATGCCCAAAGCATCTGGCTGTCGGCCCGCAACGGCCCGTCGCTGCTGCCGAAACGCATCGGCAAGGTCGCCGTCCACAGGCTTTCACCGTTGATGGCGAGCTTGCCGGTGCGGCTGGCCGATGCGGTGATGGCGACAACCCAGCACCTGGTTTTCGGCGACCTGACGAAATTTGGGCTTCCGCCGGCTCCCATAGGCGGTGCGAGCCGTCTGAGCGCCGACTACACCGCGATCGCAGCCGATGACGGCGCGGTTCGCGCCATAAAGGCAGGCACGATCGTGGTGGTGCCACCATTGCGGGAATTTACCCACGACGGCATCGTATTGAATGACGGCAGGTCGATCACGCCCGATATCGTCATTGCGGCGACCGGCTATCGCACCGGTCTGGAGCAGATGTTCGGCAAGCTCGGCGTTCTCGACGGCAAGGGCGTTCCGCTTTTCAACGGCGGCGATGCCGATCCGAAATTGCCCGGTCTGTGGTTTACCGGCATGCGGCCGAGCATTCGCGGTTGTTTCGCCAACGCCCGCATTCAGGCCAGGGCGATAGCGGCGCGGATTGTCAACCAGCGATGATGAGCCGGACTATGCCGACTGTTCCGCCCGCAATAGACACGCCTTGTTGAAAGGTGCTCGAACCGAAAGGTCAATGGTCATGACGCCAGTCAGCATTCGCTACATGGTCGATGATGTCGCCGCCTCGATCGACTTCTACTGTGGACATCTGGGCTTCGCTGTTGAACAGGACGCGCGACCGGCTTTTGCTTCCGTCACACGCGGCGCTTTACGGCTCCTTCTAAGCGGCCCCGGCAGTTCGGGTGCACGGGCGATGCCGGATGGCCGGCAGCCGGTGCCAGGAGGTTGGAATCGCATCCTGTTGGTGGTGCCGGACCTGAAAGAAGAGGTTGCGCGCCTCAAGAGTGCTGGACTTGTCTTTCGCAACGATATCATAACGGGCGTCGGCGGTTCCCAGACGCTGCTCGAAGACCCATCGGGCAATGTCATCGAGCTGTTTCAACCCGCCGCTCACTGACGAACGTTTCTCGCAATAATCCAACTCACTTCCCCGAAAGCAGGACATGATGAATTCGAGACCCTCGATCGCCTTTGCCAAATTCGCCGCGCCCAAAAAAGGCAGCGTTTTCGTTCTGGTGGCCGACGAGGGCGGCCTCAGCGATGCCGCCAGGGCTTGCGATCCGGCAAAGACCCTCGAGCGGGCTTTCCCGGTCGCCGACTTCACCGGCAAATTCGCCAGCCTGGTCGAAGTGCTGGCACCGGAAGGGACATCGCTCGAGCGGCTGGTGGCGGTCGGTGCCGGCAAGGGCTCCAATCTCGATGATTATGCCTGGCTGAAGCTCGGCGGCACGATTGCCGCGTCCTTTCGCAAGGCAACCGAAGTGGCCGTCGTGCTCGATCTTCCCGGTGCGGCCGTCAGCGGCAGGCAAGCCGTTCAGCTTGCAGCGGGCATCCTGCTGCGCAGCTATTCCTTCGACAAGTACAAGACCAAAAAGAACAATGGTGACGACAGGCGCGAGCCAAAAAAGCCGGTCAAGGTGACTATTCACACCGCCGATCCGGCAGCTGCAAAGAAGGCCTTCGCCGATGAAGCGGCGGTGATCGACGGCGTCTTGCTGGCGCGCGATTTGGTCAATGAACCGGCCAATGTTTTGGGACCGGTGGAATTCGCCGCCCGCATCGCCGAACTGGAGGCGCTCGGCGTCACGGTCGAGATCCTGGCCGAGAAGGAGATGAAGAAGCTCGGCATGGGTTCGCTGCTGGGCGTAGCGCAGGGTTCGCCGCGTGGCGCCCGCATCGCGGTCATGCGGTGGGACGGCGGCAAGGCCAAGGAAAGCCCGGTCGCCTTCGTCGGCAAGGGCGTCACCTTCGACACCGGCGGCAATTCGATCAAGCCGGCGTCGGGCATGGAGGACATGAAGGGCGACATGGGCGGCGCTGCTGCCGTCACCGGCCTGATGCACGCGCTGGCCGCGCGCAAGGCGAAGGTCAATGTCGTCGGCATTGTCGGGCTGGTTGAAAATGCCGTCGACGGCCACGCTCAGCGACCCGGCGACATTGTCACCTCGATGTCGGGTCAGACTATCGAAGTGCTCAATACCGACGCCGAGGGCCGCCTGGTACTGGCCGATGCGCTCTGGTACTGCAACGACCGCTTCCAGCCGAAATTCATGATCAATCTGGCGACGCTGACCGGCGCCATCATGGTCGCGCTCGGCCAGCATTATGCCGGCCTGTTCTCCAACAATGACGAGTTGGCGGACCGGTTGACGGCGGCCGGACAGGCGACGCAGGAGCGGGTGTGGCGCATGCCGCTCGGTGCCGAATACGACAAGCTGATCGATTCCAAGAATGCTGACATGAAGAACATCGGCGGCCGCCATGGCGGCGCCATTATCGCCGCGCAGTTCCTGCAGCGCTTCGTCAAGGACACGCCCTGGGCGCATCTCGACATCGCCGGCACCGCGATGGGCGCGCCTTCCAACGAGATCAACCAGTCATGGGCTTCAGGCTTCGGCGTCAGGCTGCTCGACCGGCTGGTGCGCGATCATTACGAGCAATGAGCGGCTGGGGCGGGACTCCGACAATGTAGACTGAACGCATGGCCGAGATTCTGTTTTATCACCTGACCGAATCGACGCTGGAGGATGCGTTGCCCGGCCTCCTGGAGCGCAGTATCGATCGCGGCTGGCGTGCCGTGGTGCAGACCGGCACCGAGGAACGGCGCGACGCGCTGGACCAGCATCTGTGGACTTTCCGGGACGATTCATTCCTGGCCCACGCAACGGATCGCGAAGCCCATCCCGCCGAGCAGCCGGTGCTTCTGACCGTCGGCCCTGACAATCCGAACCAGGCGCAGATACGCTTCCTGGTCGATGGGGCGGTGCCGCCGGAGCTTGGCGGCTACCAGCGCGCCGTGTTCCTGTTCGACGGTCACGATGCAGCCCAGCTAGAGGCGGCACGCACGCACTGGAAGACAATGAAGGAGGCCGGCCACACCGTGACCTACTGGCAGCAAACGCCTGACCGGCGCTGGGAACGCAAGGCTTAGAGAATTTGCCGGCAAGGGAATCACTGGCGCCGCAAGAGTGCGACGACAAAAAGGATGGACCGCCGGCTATTCAGAAGACCGGAGCAAGCCCGATGCCGCCCGATGAACGAACGCCAGGCATGCCGATAGATGCCGCACTTGTTCGCCGGCTGATTGCCGCGCAGTTCCCCAAATGGGCGGACCTGCCGGTAGAGACGGTCGAGCCTGGCGGCTGGGACAACCGCACGTTCCGGCTGGGCGACAGCATGTCGGTGCGGCTGCCGAGCGCTGCCGCCTATGTCGCCCAGGTCGAGAAGGAGCATCGCTGGCTGCCCCGCTTGGCGCCTCACCTACCTCTGCCGATACCCGTGCCGCTGGCCAAAGGCGCGCCCGGGGAAGGCTATCCATGGCCTTGGTCCGTCTATCGCTGGCTTGGCGGCAGACCGGCGGCTGGTGGACTGATTGCCGATCTTACTGAGTTCGCCCGTTCGCTGGCCGGCTTTCTGGTTGCGCTCTACCGGATCGACGCTGCCGACGGGCCACCGGCAGGGCAGCATAATTTCCACCGCGGTGGCCGGCTTTCGGTCTACGACGCCGAGACCCGAGCCGCGCTCTCGGCGCGGGGGGGGCCCCGGGCCCAGGCCCCCCGCGCCGGCGGGGGGGGGCCGGGCGGGGCGGGCGGCGGGGGGGGGGGGGGCGGGCGGGGGGGGGGCGGGGGGCCCGAACCCACACCGCCCCCGCCTGGGCGGGGGGGGCCCGGGCCGTGGCCGGGCTAGGCCATGGGCCGCCGGTCTGGGTCCATGGCGACGTCGCCTCGGGCAATCTGCTCGTCGAAGATGGCAAGCTCTACGCGGTCGTCGATTTCGGTAGTTCGGCTATCGGCGATCCTGCCTGTGATCTGGTGATCGCGTGGACGGAATTTTACGGCGAGAGCCGTCAGGCGTTCCGCGACGCCATTGCCCTTGACGAGCACAGCTGGGCGCGCGCACGGGGCTGGGCGCTGTGGAAGGCGCTGATCGTCGCTTCGGGACATGACGGCAACCAGCGCGAGGCGGAAAAATCGTGGCGGGTCATCGATGAGGTGCTGGCGGATCACACAAACAGTCGAAACGGGAAGGCTAATTCAGTCTGAACGCGTCCCGCTCTAATAACGAAAGCATCACTGCCCGCCCATCTCCTTCCTGAACGTATCGAAATCGACCTGCATGCCGTTGAAGATGGTGCTCCAATGGCGGGTCAGCGCTGAAACGGCGACCGCCTCCTGGATCTCCTCGTCGGTGGCGCCGGCGCGCTTGGCGTCCTGCGTGTCCGACCAGATACAGTAGTTGCACGGGATTTGCGCCGCCACCGCGAGCGAGATCAGCGACTTGACCTTCGGCGGCAGCGCCGTCTTGTCGCTGAGCTGGATGGCCTTGACCTCGGCCCATGCACCAGGCAGACCGGCTTTCGGGAACTGCATTACGAAACTCGGTACGCCGCCCATGGTCGACTGGATGTCCTTGACGGTCGCGTCATACTCATCGGCATAAGAAGGAGCTGCAGCCAGGGTCAGCACACAGGTGGCGGCGAGCAGGCAGGCGCGGCGGATGGAAGAATGCGTTGATGAAAGAGTACGATAGGCAGACATGACATTCTCCTCTGGCGTTTGTTGGCCTTACGGTGTAAGGTAACGTCGAAAATGAACCTTACAGCGTAAGTTGTCAAGCGGCACCATGGACACATCGATCAAAAAAAAGCGACCGCGCGGCCGGCTGTCTCGCGAGATGATCGAGGATGCCGCTTTGAAGGTGATCGAGAGCGAGGGCCTCGCCGGGTTTTCGATGCGCAAGCTGGCGGCAGAACTCGGCTGCGAAGCCATGAGCATCTATCACCACTTTCCTTCGGTGGCGCATCTCTTCGAAGCCTTGGTGGATCGGCTGATCGGCTCCCTCGAAATGCCCGACGCGGACCTCCCTTGGCGACAAAGGTTACGCATTGCCGTGCAGGATTTCCGCCGCGTCGCGCGTGAGCACCCGGCCTTTGCCACGTTCCTTGTAACCTACCGGATGAATTCGCCGACCTGTCTCACTTGGCTGAACGGCATCCTTGGCCTGTTCGAGGCCGGCGGCTTCGGACCGCAACTGGGTGCGCGGCTGTTCCGCACCACTGGCTATTATCTGATGGGTGCCATCCTCGACGAGACTGCCGGCTATGCAAAGGGGCCTTCGGCCGTGACCATCGTCAGCGACGAGCAACTGGCGCAGGATTTTCCAAAAGTAGCTGCGGCCGGGCGTTATTTCGGCACCGCCGAATTCGACCGGACGTTTGATCTTGGCCTTGACATGCTCCTGGACGAAATGGAGAACGCCCGCGACCGCGCCAGCGCGCCGAACACCGGGTCTTGATGTCATGCGCTCCCTGTTCGCCCTGATACTGCTCATCGGCACCGGCATCGGCGTCGTCTATCCCTGGGCGATGACCAATTTCTCCGGCCGTGAGATCGGCACCTGGCGAGTTTACGACCAGGGCCGGTTCAAGCCAGTAACGGTGGCCCTGAGCGCACGCGACGGGCCGCTACGCCTGCTGGTCGACCTTACGGCAAGAGCCGAGCGCATCGTCTCGCAGCAGCGCACTGTGTTGACCCTCACTGCCGCCACTGGCGGCAGGACGGTGCTCGCCTCGACGCTGCAGTTCAATCACTCCGACAATCCGCGCCAGGTCAGCCCGCAACTGCCGGACAGGATCTTTCGCGACGAGGCCGGCCTGATCCCGACCGTTACCCCTGGTTCCTACATCTTCACCGTCGGTCCGGGCGACGCCGAAGGCATTCCGATGCAGGCCGTCGATCTCGTCCTGCGCTCGGGGGCCGGCGAGGTCGACCGCCGGGCGCGCCCGGTTGGTTTTTCCCTGATGGCGGCGGGCCTGGTCGGGCTGGTGCTGGCATTCCGTTTCGGCGGCCGTCGGCCGGAAAATCCGAACTCGCAGCCGCCACCGCCGCGCTGGGGCAGGGGCTCCAATTGAACTATCGCCATGCCTACCATGCCGGGAACTTCGCCGACGTCGTCAAGCATGTCGTGCTCAGCCGGCTGATTGAATATCTGAAACAGAAGGACAAGGCGTTTCGGGTCATCGACACCCATGCCGGGATCGGCCGTTACGATCTGTCCTCGACCGAAGCGCAAAAGACCGGCGAATGGCAAGGCGGCATCGGCCGGCTCGTCGATGCGGCCCTCGATGCGCCGGCGGCAGCACTGCTGGCGCCGTATCTTGAAGCCGTCCGCTCGCTCAATCCGGACGGCGGCGTGAAAAAATACCCGGGTTCGCCGCTGATCGCCCGGCACCTGATGCGCAAGCAGGACCGGCTGTCGGCGGTCGAGCTGCATCCTAAGGATGCCGCCAGGCTGAAGGCGCTGTTCGACGGCGACTTCCAGACCCGGGTGATCGAGCTCGACGGTTGGCTGGCCCTCGGCGCGCATCTGCCGCCAAAGGAAAAGCGCGGCCTCGTGCTCATCGATCCGCCTTTCGAGGAAGAGGGCGAGTTCGGTCGCTTGGTCGACGGGCTGCAAAGAGCCCATCGGCGCTGGCCAGGAGGGATTTACGCGCTGTGGTATCCGCTCAAGGACCGCAGGGCGGTCGCCGCCTTCCGCAAGGCGCTGAAGCAGACGGGCATTTCGAAGCTGCTCGACATCGGTTTTGAGATCAGGCCGGACGCCGTCGAGCCGAGCCTCGACGGCTGCGGCATGGTGGTGGTCAATCCGCCCTTCACGCTGGAAGGCGAGTTACGGACGCTGCTGCCGGCGCTGCACCGGCTGCTTGCACTTGAGCAGCCGTCTCATTGGACGCTGGACTGGCTGGCGGGAGAGTAGTTTGAGGGCGCGGCCCTGCCGTTCCGTCAGCGCAACCATCGTCACCACAACCACGGTCGCTACAACCGCTTGACCGCGCGTCAGCGAATCCGCACAGTGCGCGTAGTCGACCTTGAGAGGCTGCCATGACTCGCTTCGCCCAATCCGCCCTTGCCGCACTGCTCGCCTTTTGCACGCCGCTGGCCGCGCCTCTTGGCGTCACCCAGGCAGTCCAGGCGGCCGACCTTGCAATCTATACCGACGAGGATAGCGGCGTCTGCGGCGAGGCCTGGGTGCTGAACAAGATCACCGACCGCTTCTCCTATCAGGTGCATCACGTGCCGCATCTGCCGGATGTGCAGATCGTCGACTTCCAGCGCATCCACCAGCATCGCTATCTGCCGGCCGACGACACCTGGCCGATCGGCCGCCGTTATTGCGGCGCCACCGTCAGCCTCTCCGACGGCGGCGCTCGCACCATCTGGTACCTGATCGAGGAGGGCCAGGGCTTTGCCTCGATCGGCGACAATGTCGAATTCTGCGTCTCGGGCTTCGACCGCTGGATGGTCTACAACGGCCGGTGCCGCGTCCTGCGCTGACCAGCGCCTTCCGATCCCGACGGATTGTTGCGTCACTTAGGTGGTCGAGAAAAGGAACACCTGACGGCCATCAGGATCACGGACGATCACACGTCTGCCCATAGCCGTCGCCTTGACGTCCGCAATGATTCCAAAGCCGTTGGCCTTGGCGGCAGAAGCAGCTTCATCTGCGTTGGCGACTTCGAAGCCGATCATCGTTCCCGCTCCTTCCGGCGTCGTTGCTTCTGCCGGATAGAGTTCGATCGCAAGCCCTTCACCTTGGAACGCGAAATGTATCGGACCGGAGCCATGCTGCTCTTGCCTGAAGACAATTCCGAAATTCGCGTAGAAAGCCGCGGCTGATCTGGGATCAGCCGAAAACCATGTGACAAATGCCAAGCTCGGCAAGGAGGACATTCATACCTCTCTGGTGTTGAGGGTCCAAGGTCGGACGAGGTTGCGAAAATCGGAGACTTCCATGCATGTCAACGCCAACCGACCACATCGATCATTTTGCGGGGGAAACAGCACCACATGGATTCGCTTGTTTATACTGTTGCTCTCGGCGCGGTCGTTGCAGGCTTCGTCCAGGGGCTTTCCGGGTTCGCTTTCAGCCTGGTTGCCATGTCGATTTGGGTTTGGACCGTGGAGCCCCAGCTTGCTGCCGCCATGGCGGTTTTTGGGGCGTTCACCGGCCAGATCATCGCCGCCGTCACCGTCCGCCGGGGCTTCGACCTCAAGCTTCTGCTGCCCTTCCTGATCGGCGGGATCATCGGGATTCCGGTCGGTGTCGCCATCCTGCCTTTGCTGGATGTGCAGTTGTTCAAGTTGGTCTTCGGCGCGCTGCTGGTCGTTTGGTGTCCGTTGATGCTCTTTGCGCCTCGCCTCCCTCCCATCACGGTCGGGGGTCCTGTTGCAGACGGTGCAATAGGTCTGGTTGGCGGCATCATGGGTGGACTTGGCGGCTTCACCGGCCCGGTTCCAACGCTGTGGTGCGTGCTGCGCCAATGGGAAAAGGACAGGCAGCGTATTGTCATCCAGAATTTCAACCTTGTGACCCTCTCCATGACGATGGCCGCCTATCTTGCGGCCGGAAAGATCAAGCTCGAAATGCTGCCGATGTTTGCCGTCGTCGCGCCGGCGATGTTGATACCGACACTCCTTGGCGCGAGACTCTACATCGGCGTTAGCGAGGCGACTTTTCGAAAGATCGTCCTCACACTCTTGGCCGCATCAGGTGCGGCATTGTTGGCATCGTCCTTGCCGCAACTCATAATCCGGGTTTGAACGACACACAGAAATCCCGACTTCCGCCGTGCCATGCGCTATCGACCGATACGGCCCGCTCCCGATAGGTAGGCGCAGATCAGTTCGACGAGTTGCTTTTGCAGCTCCGGCGCGGCGAGCATGTTCCGGCGTGCCGCGTTGTGGATCACACCTTCGATCGCTGACGACAGCACGCGCGCCACGGCCTCCGTGTCGGCGCCTTTCCTTGGCTTGCGATAAGTGGCGACAGCAGTCGCATAGTGATTGAGGTATTGTGCCTGGAACGAAGCATGGGCGGCCCTGGAGCCGCGATCGCCCGGCGCCTTGTCGAGCAGCACCTGATGTAGTGTCGGGTGAATGCTGTGCGCGGCGATCATGCCGCGCACCAGCTCCTGCGCGAATTTCCTGAGCGGCTTTTGGTCTTCCGCCGAATCGCGAATGACTGACAGCACATGATCGAAGTGACGGCGCCGGACGGCGGCGAGCAGGGAAAGCTTGTCGGGAAAATACTGGTAGAGCGTGCCGATGCTTACACCTGCTGTCTCGGCAACCTTGTTGGTGGTGAAGCCGGCCCACCCCAGCCCGCTCAGAACATGAGCCGCCGCCTCGATGATCGCCTCGACGGTTGCCCTGGAACGCGCCTGGCGCGGCTGTTTGCGCATGCGCGGATGCGGTTTTGCAATGCGGGTAGACACGTTCGCCCATTCTCCTGAAAATATAAACAACATACTCGCATTTCCGGAAAAGGACACCGACCATGAATGCGCTCGCTCTGCTTCGCAGCCTGTTTGCCTATCAGGTCTGGGCCAATGAGGAACTGCTGGAAAAGCTCGCGAATCTCGACCCGCATGTTCACGGCAAGGAACGGCAGGCCGTGATACCGCTCGTCGATTACAGCCATGTGGTGTCGCGGATATTCTCGGCGCACCTGGTTGACGCAAGCCATGGCTACTCCGCCGATAGCACCGAGGACACGCCGGCGTTCGACGAACTTCGCGCCGCAGTCGCAGCGACCGATCGCTGGTATCTCGATTATCTCGAAACCGTCTCGTCGCGGCAGCTGTCCGAGCCCGTCGCATTCGTGTTCACCGACGGGGATAAGGCATTGATGTCGCGACAGGAAATGCTGACCCACGTCGTACTCCACGGCGGCTATCATCGCGGTGAAGCGGGGCGCATCCTGGCGCAGATTTCGGTCATGCCGCCATGGGATACCTTCGCCGTCCATCTCCACAGGGCCGAGCCTTCGCGCCGGCTGCAGATATGCCGTGAGCCGCTCGGCGCCTGAACGGCCGAGCGCATTCGATCACGCGGTCGGCTCGACCGGATCTATCGAGCGATATCCTGTCCTTCAGAAATGCGAGCTGTCTGCTTACTTTCATCGCGTCGTGCAAGATAGTGCAGTGGCGTGCTCGTCGCGTTGCTTCCTACTTACCTGTAGTTTATCGTTTCGGACAAGACGAGGCGGGCGACCGCCTTCGCTCTTGACAATGTTCGCGCTGAGCGTCGGACGTTGAAGCGCAAAGCTGGTCGAAAAGGTCCTGAGCTTGACGAGAAGACCGGTCGAGATAGAGCGAGCAGAATTTCTGTCGCAGGACTTCGCTGCGGGACACAAAGATTCGCAGCCGGTTTTTGCGCGGGTAAAATGGTCGCGCGCTCGCTGTAACCGAAACTTAAGCTGCAAAAATCATTCTAATGCTTCGCTGGCTAGCAAGCCGCGAGTCAGATATGCAATGCGCGCCGGGTCAATAACGGCCGTCGGCACAACGGAAGGGGCATGATATGGCTAAGCAGTCATCCAAAGCGCCGGCATCCAAGGCACCGGCAAAGTCACCGGCAAAGAAAGCACCGGCAAAAGCAGCCGCGGCAAAGGCCGCAACTGCTGTGAAGAAAGCAGCACCCGCGGCCAAAGCGAAGGCCGCTGCGCCTAAGGCAAAAGCAGCGCCGGCCAAAAAGCCGGCCGCCAAGGCCGCGGCAAAACCGGCCGTGAAGAAAGCAGCACCTGCCAAGGCAAAAGCAGCACCGGCCAAGGCCAAGGCTGCACCGGCCAAGAAGCCGGCTGCAAAGGCCGTGGCGAAGCCCGCTGCGAAGAAGGCAGCACCGGCAAAGGCCGCCGCTGCGAAATCTTCTGCAGCAGTGAAGAAAGCAGCGCCCGCGGCCAAGCCGAAGGCAGCGCCCGCAAAGGCGAAGGCCAAGAAGTAGTCGCCGTTCTCCGATCGCCGGGGACAGTACTCAAGACAGCCATGGCGGGATGCCTAATAGGCGCCTCGCTTGCTGGCTGACGGTCGGGCAGGACGAGAAAGAGGCGGGAGGAAGACGTCTTTTCGCAGCTCCCAGGACTTCGCCGTGCGGCGAAGTCCGGTGGGATTTTCGTGGCTGCCAAAACCAAACCTTCGGAAGGCCTGGTTGGTAGTTGCTCGGATCTGGATTGTCCGACGTGCTCGCGTCTGCCGCCGCACCTCCGATTCATCGCATCCGAACGCGAGACAATGGTTGTACGCTGGCGGCGCGGTTTTCCGCCTCTGGCCGTTGATGAACCCTGCATGATCGGTCAACGGTGCCCATGCACGAGCCCCTGTCGGAATCGATTTTCGGTGAGGGTCATGCGCGAAGTCACAATGCTACCGCATCCTTTGCGCGTCCAATGAGGCATATGGAGCTGTAGCCGGCAAACAGGAATTGACAATGCCCAGACTGCTCTACGCGTCTACTTCTCCCTACAGTTCCAAGGTGCGCATGGCAGCACTACATGCCGGCATCGCCGTCGATCTCGTGCCGATAAAGACCGAGGAAAGACCGGCCGCGCTGATCGGCGCCAATCCGCTCGGCAAGATCCCGGTGCTGGTGCTCGACGACGGCCGCTCGGTCCATGACAGCCGCGCCATCACCCAGCATCTCAACCGGATGTCGAAGAACGCATTGTTTCCGCGCAATCCCGACAAGCGCCTGGAGGCGGAGGTGCTGGAGGCATTGGCCGACGGCATCTGCGACTGCGCGCTGTCGATGGTCTACGAGCGGCGCACACGGCCGGAAGAGATGGTCTACCAGCCTTGGCTCGAGCGCCAGTGGACGAAGATTTCGGACGCGCTCGATCTGCTCAACGCGAACCCGCCGAAGCTGCCGAAGAAAATCACCCTCGGCCAGATCGCATTGCGCGCCTGCCTCGGCTATCTCTCGCTGCGCTTCGCTGGAAAATGGGAAAAGGGCCGCGGCCGGCTGACGCGCTGGGCGGCACGCTTCGACGAGAAATTCCCGGAGCTGAAGCCCGCCATCCCGGCTTGAGGGCGGGCGGCCTCAACCGGTGCCACAAAAAAAGCCGGGCGCGAGGCCCGGCTTTTTCGTGTCGTGGCTTGGACGACTTAGAACTTCATACCGACGCCGAAAGTGACGCGATTGTCGGTCGACTTGACCTTGCCGATACCGTCGAAGTCCTTCCTGCCGAAGTCCGTGTAACGATACTCGACACGGCCGAACACATTGTCGGTGATCTTGATGTCGGTACCGACGCCGGCTGTCCAGCCAAACTGCGTGTTGGTATCGCTTACGCCGGCAGCTTCAATCTTCTGGTTCTTCAGCGCGCCACCGGCGGTGCCGTAGAGCAGGATGTCCGGGGTGACAGCGTAGCCGAGGCGGGCACGCAGCGAGCCCTCGAAGCCACCCTTGGCCTCGATGCCGGCATCGTCGCCCTTGACGCCGTTGTAGCCGATATCGGCTTCGGCACCGTAGACGAAGTTCTCCTGCTGCCAGTTATAGCCGCCGAAGACGCCGCCGACAAAACCCTTGGTGTCGACGTCGACGCCAATGTCTTTGGCTTTGGCGTGGCCGGCGAAGCCGTAGCCGACGCTCACACCGGCATAGGGACCGGCCCAGGATGCGACCGGAAGTTCTGCGATCGGGGCAGGTGCCGGCGGCTCTTCCTGAACCACGTCCGCGGCATAGGCGGTTCCGCCGAGGGCGAACAGCCCAAACGCCACCGCGAGCGGTCGCGCAAATTTAAGATTGGCTTGCATTGTTCTTTACTCCTTAAGCCACAGGACACAGGCTTGTTGTTTATGAGCGCCCTCAACCCGTCCGGGGGATGAAACGGATCCGGCGTTCAACGGTTCCAAATGTCGTGTCGAAATGCGGCTGAAGCGAACCTGAACTTGGGTCATTCCCTGGCACGAATGAGGCAGAACCTTGACGTTGCATCTTCGCAACAGCGAATGTCAGCAGGTTCGCCGTGCTGCACTGCACACGGCTTGGTGTAAGGGCTCCAGAGCCCTATATTGCGGGCGGGCTGGCCCGAATTCCGGTCGAGCCAAAACGCCCACCGGGCACTTTGCCACAATCCTGCCCCAGGTGGAAATGGGATTTAACGCTTGGCGGGCCATAATTTGCCGGCGCGATCCCGGCAGGCCGGAATCGGCATCGGATTAAGGATTGACAGATGAGCAAGGTCGCCGCGACGGCACTGGTGACGGGCGGTGCGAAACGGATCGGCAGGGCGATCGTCGAAGATCTTGCCGCGCATGGTTTTGCCGTCGCCATTCACTGCAATCGCTCGCTGGCCGAGGCGGAGGCACTGGCGGCCGAAATCAACAGTGGTCATTTTGGTCGACATGGCCGGGCCGCAGTGATTGCTGCCGACCTGACCGAGATGGACGCCGTCAGCAACCTTGTCGGTCGCGCGGCGGCGGCGCTCGGGCCGGTGTCGCTGCTGGTCAACAACGCCTCGCTGTTCGAGCACGACAGCGTTGAGGATTTCGACTGGCCGGCCTGGGATCGCCATTTCGCCATGCATGTCAAGGCGCCGGCGCTGTTGGCACAGACTTTCGCCCGGGCCTTGCCGCAGAACAGTGAGGGGCTGATCGTCAACATGATCGATCAGCGCGTCTGGCGGCCGACGCCGCGTTATTTCTCCTATGCGCTGTCGAAGTCGACCTTGTGGGCGGCGACCGAGATGATGGCGCAGGCGCTGGGTCCCCGCATCCGTGTCAACGCCATTGGTCCTGGCCCGACCTTGAAGAACACGCGCCAGCACGACAGCGATTTCGATGCCCAGATTGCCGGGCTGATCCTGAAACGCGGCCCGGAATTGCCGGAATTCGGTGCCACTATCCGTTATCTCTGGGCGGCACGCTCGGTCACCGGCCAGATGATCGCGCTTGACGGCGGCCAGCATCTTGCATGGCAGACGCCCGATGTGACAGGCATGACGGAATGAGCCCCATGGACCAGAAACAAAAAACGCGCGGTGGCGCCGACGACCTGCCGCCCGAAATCGACCTCGAGGACGAGGCGGCCGAGGAGGTCGTCGAGCCTGCAGCCAGCGGTCCGGACGTTACCTTCACCGCCATCGACTGGACCCCGCATGCCGGCGACGCCGACGGCATGGTCGGCGCCGAGGTGATCCAGACGCTGGTAAAGCGGCTGCCCAATGCGCCCGGCGTCTACCGCATGATGAATGCCGCCGGCGACGTGCTCTATGTCGGCAAGGCACGCAGCCTGAAGAAGCGGGTCACCAGCTACGCGCAAGGCCGGTTCCACACCAGCCGTATCGGCCGCATGGTGCGCGAGACATCGACCATGGAGTTCGTCGTCACCCGCACCGAGATCGAAGCGCTGCTGCTTGAAGCCAACCTCATCAAGCGCTTGCGGCCGCGCTTCAACGTGCTGATGCGCGACGACAAGTCGTTCCCCTATATCCTGTTGACCGGCGACCATGTCTCGCCCGGTATTTACAAGCACCGCGGCGCGCGCTCGCGCAAGGGCGACTATTTCGGCCCCTTCGCCTCGGCCGGCGCGGTTGGCCGTACCATCAACTCGCTGCAGCGCGCCTTCCTGCTCAGGAGCTGCACCGACTCCTTCTACGAGAACCGCACCCGGCCTTGCCTTTTGTTCCAGATCAAGCGCTGCGCCGGCCCGTGCACCGGCGAAATCTCGCACGGCGACTATGCAAGGCTTGTCGCCGAGGCGAAGGATTTTCTCTCCGGCCGCAGCCAGAAGGTGAAGACGGAGATCTCCGCCGCCATGCAGCAGGCTTCGGAGAACCTCGATTTCGAACGCGCCGCCATCTATCGCGATCGGCTGGCGGCGCTGTCGCATGTGCAGAGCCATCAAGGCATCAATCCGCAGACCGTCGACGAGGCCGATGTCTTCGCCATCCATCAGGAGGGCGGCCAGGTCTGCATCCAGGTGTTCTTCTTCCGCACCGGCCAGAACTGGGGCAACCGCGCCTATTTTCCCAAGGCCGATCCGGCGCTCGAAGCCGGCGAGGTGCTGGGGTCGTTCCTGGCACAGTTCTACGACGACAAGCCGACGCCGCGCACCATCCTGTTGTCGCATGGCGTCGAGGACCAAGAATTGCTGGCGGAGGCCCTCTCCACCCGCGCCGGCCGCAAGGTGTCAATCTCCGTGCCGCAGCGCGGCGAGAAGAAGGACCTGACCGACAACGCGCTGCAGAACGCGCGCGAGGCGCTCGGCCGGCGGCTCGCCGAAACCTCGACCCAGGCGCGGCTGCTCACTGGCTTTGCTGAGACCTTCGGCCTGCAAAAACCGCCGGTGCGCATCGAGGTCTATGACAATTCGCACATCATGGGCACCAACGCCGTCGGCGCCATGGTCGTCGCCGGGCCGGAAGGTTTTGTGAAGAACCAGTATCGAAAGTTCAACATCCGCTCGACCGAGATCACGCCGGGCGACGATTTCGGCATGATGCGCGAGGTGATGCAGCGGCGCTTTTCGCGGCTGTTGAAGGAACATGGCGACGCCCCGCAAACCGAGGGCGCGGGCGAGGCGAGCCCTACCGAACCGGGCGACGATATCGAGGACGCGGGCGGCTTCCCCGCCTGGCCCGACGTCATCCTCATCGACGGCGGCCAGGGCCAGATGACGGCGGTGCGCGAGATCCTCGCCGATCTCGGCATCGAGGACCGCGTCGTGGCCATCGGCATCGCCAAGGGTCAGGACCGCGATGCCGGCCGCGAACGCTTCTTCGTCAAGGGCAAGGCCCCATTCTCGCTGCCCGTTCGCGATCCGGTGCTCTATTTCGTCCAGCGGCTGCGCGACGAGGTCCATCGCTTCGCCATCGGTTCGCACCGCGCCCGCCGCAAGAAGGAGATGGTCAAGAGCCCGCTCGACGAGATCAGCGGCATCGGCCCCGGCCGCAAGCGCGCGCTGCTGATGCATTTCGGCACGGCCAAGGCGGTCAGCCGTGCCGCCGTCGAGGACCTGGTCAAGGTCGACGGCATTTCGGAGCAGGTGGCGAAATTGGTCTACAATCATTTTCACGAGAGCTAAGACCTATTGCCGATATTTCGGCTGGCTAATCGATTCTGGCCTGTTGACCCCCCACATTCGCTTCTGATTTGACTAAGCAGGCAGAAAGAGTTCCCAAAACATGTCCCAGCGCGCATTCAACCTGCCCAACATGCTCACTTACGCCCGCATCCTGGCGGTGCCGCTGGTGGTGCTGTGCTTCTTCCTGGAAGGCCATCTGAAATCGAGCGACTTCGCGCGCTGGTCGGCGCTCATCATTTTCCTGCTCGCCTCGATCACCGATTACTTCGACGGCTATCTGGCGCGCGCCTGGCAGCAGACCTCCAACATCGGCAAGATGCTCGACCCGATCGCCGACAAGCTGCTCGTCGCCACTTGCCTGCTGCTGCTTGCCGCCGACACCGATCGCCATGCCGGCATCGCCGGCTGGTCGCTGTGGGCGGCGATCATCATCCTGTGCCGCGAGATCCTGGTCTCGGGCCTGCGCGAATATCTGGCGGCCTTGAAGGTCTCGGTGCCGGTGACGCAGCTCGCCAAATGGAAGACCACCATCCAGATGATCGCCATCGCCTTCCTGCTGGCAGGTCCCGCCGGCGACAAGATCTTCCCGCTGACCACCCAGACCGGGCTGGTGCTGCTGTGGATCGCAGCCCTGGTGACGCTCTACACCGGCTACGATTATTTCCGCGCCGGCCTCAAGCACATCATGGATGAATAAAATGTCGACGAAGCTCATCTATTTCGCCTGGGTGCGCGAGCGGATCGGCAGACCGGAGGAAGAGGTCGAACTGCCGGCCGGCATCGAAACGGTCGCCGACCTGTTGCGCTGGCTGAAATCGCGCGGCGAGGAGTACGAGAACGCGCTGCAATATCCTGACGTGATCCGCGTTGCCATCAACCAGGAACATGTCGAGCACCGCGAGAAGATTGCCGGCGCGCGCGAGATCGCGCTGTTCCCGCCGATGACCGGTGGCTGAACCATGTCCGCGGTGGTGCCTGTCGTGCGCATCCAGGCTGAGGATTTCGACGTCGCCGCCGAGATCGCCAGGCTGACCAGGGGTCGCAGCGACATCGGCGCTGTGGTGACCTTCTCCGGCCTTTGCCGCGACGAGCAAGGCAGGCTCTCCGCGCTCGAGCTCGAACATTATCCCGGCATGGCCGAAGCCGAGATATCCCGCATCGCCGGCGAGGCAATCGAGCGCTGGCCGCTGCAGGGGCTCACCGTCATCCATCGCCACGGCAAGATCGCGCCGGGCGAAAACATCGTGCTGGTAGTGGCGGCTTCCGCCCACCGGCAGGCGGCGTTCGAGGCCGCGAATTTCCTGATGGACTATTTGAAATCACGGGCGCCGTTCTGGAAAAAGGAACACCATAGCGACGGTTCCGAGGGCGGCTGGGTCGACGCCAAGGATGCCGACGACAAGGCGGCGAGCCGCTGGAAGCAGCCGCCGTCCGAATAAATCCCGCGACAGCCATTCATTGACCGTAATCCTGCGAAACCCTTTGCCGGAAGGGGAGCAGGATCATGCTGGACAGGATCGCCGAGTTCTTCATCTTCGGACTGGTGCCGCTGGCCGTCGGCATCCTGGCCGTCCCGGATCGTTCTGCGGCTGCCGAAAAGACCCTCAAGGGCGAGGTGATGTATCGCGAGCGCATCGCGCTGCCGCCCAATGCCGTGCTTTCCGTGCAGCTTGCCGACGTGTCGCTGGCCGACGCGCCGGCCGCAATCATCGGCGAGCGCAAGGTGGTGCCGGCCGGCCAGGTGCCGATCAAGTTCGAGATCAGCTTCGATCCGCGGGTGATCCGGCCTGATATGACCTACGCGCTGCAGGCGCGCATCACTGTCGATGACCGGCTGCTATTCGTCACCGATACGCGCCTCCAGGTCGACCCGCTCAGCGACGCGCCACAGACCATCATGCTGAAAATGGCGGCGCCGGGCGACGAGCCGGCGGCAGCCTCCGTGTTCGGCCAAAGTTGGCTGGTCGAATATATCGACGGCATCGGCGTGATTGCCGAGCCACGGGCGACATTCCGCATCAGCGAAGCCGGCAAGGCCGGCGGCAGCGGCCCTTGCAACGTCTATTTCGCCACCGCCAGGATAAACGGCTCGACGATCGCTGTCAGCGACATCGGCTCGAGCTTCAAGGCCTGCGCGCCTCAGGTCATGGCCGAGGAAAAGGCGCTGTTCGAGGCGCTGGCCAAAGCAGCATCCTACCACGTCGACGCCGGCAAGCTTGTCATCGCCGACAGAGACGGCCGCGACATCCTGCGCTTCAACGCCGCGAGCTAGCGCTTAGTCCGCGCCGATTGGCCCGCGCGGCAGCCGCATGCCGATCACGTTGTGTTTCAGCGGGAATAGGCCGGGCAGGGGGCGCGTTAGTTCTTCATGAATGGCGGGTAAGGCAAAAGGGACGTTTGTCCCTTCGTTGAAGCCGCCAGAATGGCTGCGGCTCGTTCTGGCCTTAACTCAAAGGAGTCCAGACATGAAAACGCACACGCTTATCCTTGCCGCCACCGGTGCATCGCTCCTTGCCTTTACCGGCCTTGCCAAGGCGGACGACCATCTCGTCAATGCTCTTGACCACGGTCTCAAAGCGGACAGCCAACCGTTCCAGACCAACAAGGCCGGCCATAGCGGCGATCTCGCACCGGGGCAGGGCAGCCCGTTTTCAGGTGAAGAGACCAAGACCCCGTCCACCGACACGGCAGCGGCGAATGAACATGCGAACGTGAAGGAACGCGAGGCGAAATAGACTGGCAGAACCCGCCGCTAGGGGGCGGCGGGCGACATGTATCGGGCGACGATGCCGCATCTCATGCGATATTTCTCAATTCGTCGCGAGTTTGAATACCGCGCCATAGTGATAGGGCGGCACATCAACCAGCTCGGCGAGCTTGAACCCGCTCGCTTCCACCGACGCGGTGGTCTGTTCGGGTGACAGCCTCAGCTCGGTCTTTGGCCCGCGCGGCTCGCCCAGGACCGTGGTCTGCTCGCGCGGATACTGGTGCCAGTTGACGATGGCAAAACGACCGGCAGGGCCAAGCGTCGCGCGCACGGCGCGGGCAAGCCGCGGCCGATCCGGAACGCCGTGGAAAGCGTTGGCGATAAAGACGAAGTCGACGGTTTGAGGCACCAGCCTGGCAAGTTCATAGGCGTCGCCCGCCAAAAACTCGCAATTGCTCGCGCCTCCTTCGGCCAGCCGCCGCCTGGCGACTTCGAGCAGATCGGCATCGATGTCGATAGCGATTACATGACGGGCGACCCTGGCGATTGGCAGCGAGAACCAGCCGTCGCCGCAGCAGAGATCGACCACGTCCGTGCCGGGCTTCATGCCGACTGCCGCCAGGACACTGGCAGGCTCGGGCCACAGCGCTTCCCACCAGCCGCTGGTTGGCATTTCGGTGCCTTGGAAGAAACCGGGAATGGTGCTGGTCATGGCCTGGTCGGCTCCATTGTCGGGACCGCGTTTGATCCGCCCCTCCGAGCTTAACGCACCCGTGACCCGTCGAGGAGCCTGAAGCTGAAAATGTCCGCCACTGCATGTCGCGCAAAACTGTGCAGCGGTTTTGCGATACCGATATGCATCAAGACAAGAAACCTGACGCGCGTCGCATGAGGCCGGTCGAACGCGACGCGCTTTAGCAAAAAAGGCCGGCGTTGCGCCGGCCTCTTTGATGGGGTTCGGGATGCCGGCTCAGCCGACGATCTCGGTGTCCGAGAACCAGTATTTGATCTCCTGGGCGGCGGTTTCGGGCGCATCGGAACCATGCACGGAATTCTCGCCGATCGACAGCGCGTGCAGCTTGCGGATGGTGCCTTCGGCGGCGCTTGCCGGATTGGTGGCGCCCATCACTTCGCGGTTCTTGGCAATGGCGTTCTCGCCTTCCAGTACTTGTACGACTGTCGGGCCCGACGACATGGATTCGACCAGCTCGCCGAAGAACGGACGCTCCTTGTGGACGGCATAGAAACCTTCCGCCTCGCGGCGGCTCATCCACACCCGGCGCGAAGCGACGACGCGCAGGCCGGCATCTTCCAGTATCTTGGTGATAGCGCCGGTGAGGTTGCGACGGGTCGCGTCCGGCTTGATCATGGAAAAAGTGCGTTCGAGCGCCATGGGATCGTCCTTGTGATGGAGAGTGGAATTGAAGGTGGCGGGCTCTATACAAGCCGCCCGCCGGCTTGCCAAGGGGAGGCCGGCGCAGCGCGCATTTCTGCGCTGGGGCGGCGGACTTTCAAGTCGAACCATGCCGCCGCTCATCTTTTTGTTGAGCATCGGATTTTCCAGAAACCGTACTCACTTTGGATCCGACCGACTGGCCGCCCTATAGCGCGTCGTCGCCAGCCTGAGACTACGTCGTCATAACTGCATCTCGATCGTCAGGTTGGCCGTGTCGCCAGCCCCGAGGCCTTCGCGAACCCGCACCGCGGTCTTGATCGGCAAGAGCAGGCTGCCGGATTTCTTGTCGGGAAACAGCGATGTCCGCCATCTGGTCTGGCCGATGACGGCTTCCACGCCAAGCGAGCCCCAGGGCCTTGCCATCCCCACCATCGCCGTCTTGATCCGGGCTCCAAGCTCCGGCGGCAGCGTCACGAAATGCCAGCCGCCCTTGCCCGGATAGACCCAGATCTCGGCCTGCATGTCGTAGCGAAACATTCTATGCCCTTCCTCAGGTCAAGCCCGTCACGACTGGCTTTGCCATGGTGTCTCGCTGGCAATGCTGATGATCGGCGAAACCATCCATGACATCCACAGCCCTGCAGGGAGGAGTCATTCTTCCCCGCGCAGCGCCGCCATTCCACTACCGCCTTGTCACGATAGACGGCCGCCGGGTTTCCCAGCCTTCCCGCTCCAGTTCCGGCACGCTGTGGTTCTCGCTGGGGTAGCCGATGCAGAAGTAACCGATCAGTGTCCACTCAGGCGGCACGTCCAGGATCGTCGCCATCTCGGCCGGATCGAGGATCGAGACCCAGCCCATGCCTATTCCTTCGGCTCGCGCCGCCAGCCACATCGTGTGGACCGCCATGACAGCTGAATAGTCTATGGTGGCTGGCATGGTCTGGCGGCCGAGCCCATGCCCTTGCTCGGTTGCGCGGTCGGCGAAAACCGCAAGCTGGCAGGGCGCCTCATTCAGGCCGGCAAGCTTCAGGCGCAAATACAGGGCGGCGCGTTCACCGCAAAAGGTTTGGAGTGCCTCCGCGTTGCAGCGCTCGAAGCAGGCCCTGACGGCGGCGCGGCATGCTTCGCTCTCGGCGACGACGAAGCGCCAGGGCTGGCTCAGCCCGACGGACGGCGCGGCGCTGGCAAGCTCGAGCAGCCGCTCCAGCGCTCCATCGGGGAGCGGCGTCGGCTTGAACCGCCTGACGTCGCGCCGCCACAGGAAAAGGTTGGCGAGCGCAGCGCGAAAATCGGCCGGGAACTCTGGGTTTGCCGTCATGGCGCGTTGCCTTTGTTGTGATTGCCCGGTTCGCCGGATGTTCGTCTTGTTTGCTTCGATCCAGGCGCTGATGAGGCGCTTCGAGCGACACTTCGTCTACCCGCATTGTCGCATTTCGCCGGCTGGCAACTTGCAGCTAAGGCCGGACGACATCCCTGCCGGCAACGCCGTTGGACCTCGATCGGCAAAACAAAACCCGCCTCGGCAGGCCGGGCGGGCGTCGGTGCGAATCATCACCATATCGAAATTAGTAGCATAGCTGCCGGCACAAAGCAAGAACAAAATGTGGCGCCGCCGATAAAAACTGCCGATTTCAACTCTCGAGCGGGGCGATCGCTGCCGCCGCGACGTTGCGGCCGAGGCCGCCATGCAGATCGAGGCATCGTTCGAACCATTGCGCCACGACGTCGCTGTCGTCGAGCAGCCGGTAGGGCGTGGCGATGCGCGCCCATTGCAGCGCGCCGAAAACGATGTAGTCGGCAAATAGCGGCGACCGGCCGCCGATGAAGGGCTGATAGCCAAGCATCGAGCGCAGCGGCTCCAGCGAGGCGCGGAAGCCGGCGAGCCCGGCGTCGCGGGTGGCGTAAACCGCCTCCAGGGGCTTGCCGAAGCGCTGCTCGCGGTTCTGCCGGAAATAGGCGGCGTTCGCCTCGTCCTGCATGGCATGCAGGTCCAGTATCGCCACGGAAGTGACGTAGGGATGGATGGTCAGCTGCGACCAGCGTTCGATGAAGCGCGCCGTCGCCTTGCCGCCGTCGCCGGAAAACAATGTCGGCCGCTCGGGATAGGCCTCCTCGAGATAGAGCGCGATGGCGAAGGAATCGGCGACCACCGTCTCGCCGTCTCGGATCACCGGAACGAGCTTCGAGACGCCGCCTTCCACCTTCGGCACTTCGAGGAAACGGGTCGGCACGCTGGTGATGTCGAGCCCTTTGTGGGCCAGCGCCATCGCCGCCTTCCAGCAATGTGGGCTGAATGGGCGGGCGGCATCGCGTCCGACAAGGTCATAGAGCAGAATGGTCATTGGCGGCAGCGTCCTTGCAGTTTAACTATGCCCGAAACGGACCCGCGCAGGGGGTCTCGCAGGTCGAGAGAAAATGAAACAGCATTTCAGGATGTTTGCGGCCTACAATCAATGGGCCAACGGCCGCATCTACGATGCCGCCGCCGATCTCGACGAGCAAGAGTTCGACCGCAATGTCGGCGTCTTCTTCGGTTCGATGATGGGAACGCTCAACCACCTCCTGGCAGCCGACCGTATCTGGATGAAACGCTTCACCGGCGAGGGCGACGCGCCGGCAAGGCTCGACACGATCCTGCACCGCGCCTTGCCAGGCTTGCGGCTGGCGCGCGAGGTCGAGGACAAACGGATCATCGACTGGGTCGACGGCCTGAGCGACAAGGCGCTGTCGGGCCGCTTCTCCTACATGACCGTCTCGGATATGCGCACCGTCTCGCAGCGGCTGGCGCCGGCGCTCGACCACTTCTTCAACCACCAGACCCACCACCGCGGCCAGGCGCATGCGATCCTGACCATTCTGGGCAAGCCAAGCCTCGGACTGGACCTGACGACGTTCCAGCGCAGCGAGGAGGGCAGGGCTTTCGCCTGACCCCGGGGCGGCTGGTGAAGCGGACGGTGGATAGAGGACAATCTGCCGAGATTGCAAAACGCGCCGAAACATTTTATGGAGCGGACGGTCGTGAGGGCGGCCGCTTCAGCAGCATTCAGCAGCAACAGCGAGAATTGGCACGCATGCCCAATGAACCCTTGCGCCTCGTGGCGTTCTTCGCCGTGGTCCTGGCGCTTCTCAACTCCGGTTATTATTTCCACCAGGGCGACATTGTCGCGACCATCTATTTCATGATCGGCGCCATTCTTGTGACCGCGGTCACCCGGATGAGCATCAGAAGGCAGCTGATTTAGGACCGATCTCCTTATCTGGCCGCCATCTCGACGGCTGGTTTCGCTTCGACTGCGATCGAATTGAAGCAAAGTCTTAGGACTTCGTTTGCGCTGTTGCTTCAAGGTAGCCGGCTGAAGCAGGAGCAAAAGCATGCAGATCGATTTGTCCCCGACGAGCTGGGGCAGGGTCGTGGCCGTTACCGTCGCGGGCACGGCAGTCTGCATTGCAGCCGCATTCCTCGTCGATTCCTTCAATTTCCCGTATTTGTCGCCGGAAGCGCTGTGGCGGGCGCAGCTCACTGACCTGCTGCTGCCGCTTGTCCTGGCCAGCTCGTTCTTCTTCTTCCTCATGTGGAAAATGCGCCAGCTGGCGATCGCGCAGAAGGTACTGGCCGTCGTCGCGGCGACCGACAGCCTGACGGCGGTATTCAACCGGGGTGCGTTTTCCATGCTCGTCGAGGCCTATCTCGAACAGGCCCGCAGCCATTCCGTCGTCAATGCCGGAGCCTTGCTGATCGTCGATGCCGATCATTTCAAATCCGTCAACGACCGCCTCGGCCACGACTGCGGAGACCAGGCGCTCAAGCTGATCGCCAAGACAATCCAGGGCCAGCTACGCGGCGCCGACATCGTCGGCCGGATCGGCGGCGAGGAATTTGCGGTCTTCCTTCCCGGCGCAGATCCTTCGCAGTCCTGGCTGGTGGCGGAGACAATTCGCCGGCGCGTCCGTGAGGCGGAGTTCTCGCCTGGCGGCCGGCCCTGTCCTCTCTCGGTCAGCATCGGCGGCGTCGCCTTCAGCGGGCCGACCACCTACGCCGAGATGTTCGTGGTGGCGGACAAGCACCTTTACAGGGCCAAATCGAACGGCCGCGATCAGGTCAGTTTCGAAACCGCGGCAGCGGGCGACCCGCCGGGCGGCGGCCCGATGACGGTCCATTGATGGTCGTTTCTGTCAGGCGGCGTAGCCGCCGAGGCCCCGGGCGACCGGCTTGACCGAGACCGCCGGCTGGGCGGCCGGCCAGAGGATGCCTGCCGTTACGGCAAAGGTGATCAGGGCGTCGCGTGCCGCTTCGGCCGAGATATCGCCGGCACGTGCCGCCTCGCAGGCCTTCACCGCGGCGCCATAGCTCAGCCGGCGGCGCGAAGGCGGGAACTCGGTCAGGAATTCGTGCATCTCGGAGAACGAAGCGATCGTACGCTTGTAGCCGGCGCCAACGGTTAGGGCGACCGGGGTGGAAAACGTCCTGTCGTGCATTCTGGCCTCTCGAATGGGCGGAGGTCACGGCGGACGCCGTTCTCCGGTCTGGGGGTCGGGCAGAAACGCGGATCACGGCGCGAGGTTCCATGTTGCCGGGATTGTTTTTTCGCCGGCTCCGGGAGCGGTCGCCGGGCGAGCAGCGCCGACGTCGAGGCAGGTGCCTATTTCCACATGCCGCGCATGCGGGCGCCGAGGTCGACACGTACCTGCGGCTGGCGGCGCGGATCGTCTCTGGCCTGGACGCTGGCCCAAGCCAGCTGTTCGAAGGCGCCTAGGATCGAGCGCGGGATGAAGCGCGTGCGCGAGGCATAGACATGGCGGTCGCCGCGCGCCGCCTGGCCGTGGACGAAAAAGCGATGCGGCATGACCATGTGCAGGCTGTCCTTGGCCCGCGTCATCGCCACGTAGAGCAGCCGCCGCTCCTCGTCGACGTCCTCCTTGCTGCCGACGCCGAGATCGATCGGGATGCAGCCGTCGACGGTGTTGAGCACGAAGACGTTCTTCCACTCCTGGCCCTTGGCCGAATGGATCGTCGACAGGATCAGATAATCCTCGTCGCGGTGCGGCGGGCCAGCCTCGTCGCTGGTCGCGTCCGGCGGATCGAGTGTCAGCTCGGTGAGGAAGCGCTCGCGCGACGCATAGCCGGAAGCGATCTGCTCAAGCTGCAGGAGATCGGCCCGGCGCGTCGTTGCATCCTCGTGGATACGTTCCAGATGCGGCTCGTACCAGAGCCTGACCTGTTCGATGTCGGCCGGCCATTTTTGCGCGCCGGCGCGCAGGCCGCTATAGAGCGCGACAAAACCCGGCCAGTCGTCGGCGGCACGCTGCGGCGGCCGATAGCGGGCAAGCCCCATCGTCTCGTCGAGCGAATTTGCCATGGTCTCGACGATCGCATTGGCGGCCGAAGGGCCGATGCCCGGCAGAAGTTGCAGCACGCGAAAGCCGGCGACGCGGTCGCGCGGGTTTTCGGCAAAGCGCAGTACGGCCAGCAAGTCCTTGACGTGTGCTGCATCGAGAAATTTCAGCCCGCCGAACTTGACGAAGGGGATGTTGCGGCGCGTCAGCTCGATCTCCAGCGGGCCGCTATGGTGCGAGGCGCGAAACAGCACCGCCTGTGATTTGAGAACAGTGCCGGCCTCGCGTTCGGTGAGTATCGCCTGGCAGACATAGCTCGCCTGCTCGGTCTCGTCGCGCACGCTGACCAGCTTCGGCTTTTCCGCCGATTTGCGCTCGGTCCAGAGATTTTTGGTGAAACGTTCCGACGCTTCGCCGATTACCGCATTGGCGGCCGCCAGGATGGTCTCGGTCGAGCGGTAATTGCGCTCCAGCATGACGACTTCCGCCGGCTGCGCGAACTGTTTGGGAAAATCCAGGATATTGCGCACTTCCGCGGCGCGGAACGAATAGATCGACTGCGCGTCGTCGCCGACCACCGTCAGCCCCGATCCGTCGGGCTTGAGCGCCGTCAGGATCGAGGCCTGCAGCCGGTTGGTGTCCTGGTATTCATCGACCAGCACATGGTCGAAACGTGCACCCAGATGCGCGGCGATTTCCGGCTCGCCGGCCATCTGCGCCCAGTAGAGCAGCAGGTCGTCGTAATCGAGCACATTCTGCGCCTGCTTGGCCTCGACATATCGTGCGAATAATTGCTTCAGCTGTTCGGCCCAGCCGGCGCACCATGGGAACACCGAACCCAGCACCTCGCCGAGCGGCGCCTGTGCGTTGACGGCGCGCGAATAGATCGCCAGGCAGGTGCCCTTGGTCGGGAAGCGGGCTTCGGTCTTTGAAAACCCAAGCTCGTGGCGGGCGAGGTTCATCAGGTCGGCGGAATCCTCGCGGTCGTGGATGGTAAAGGCCGGATCGAGACCGATCTCCAGCGCATAATCGCGCAGCAGCCTGGCGCCGATGCCGTGGAACGTGCCGGCCCAGCTCAGCGCATCGGTAATCACCGAGGCATCGCGCCCAAGCACCTCGCCGGCGATGCGCTCGACCCGCTTGGCCATTTCCGCTGCGGCACGGCGCGAAAATGTCATCAAAAGGATGCGGCGCGGGTCGGCACCCCTGACGATCAGATGCGCGACCCGGTGCGCCAGCGTGTTGGTCTTGCCGGAGCCGGCGCCGGCAATGACCAGCAACGGCCCAGCGATCTTGCCGTCGCCATGTTCGACGGCAAGCCGCTGCTCGGCGTTGAGCTTCGCCAGATAGGCCGGCTGGAAGGACGAATCACGGGCGGCGAGGTTCATCGCCCATCAAGCATCGTTTCTGCTTTGTTCGCAACGGTTTGCGGAGCCGCAATAGGGCTCGTGAACGAAGAAGCCTTGCGGGCAGGCTTGTCGACTAACGCTCGGGCTCGACGCCCATCCTTGCCGATTGCCGCCGTAGCGCCTCGCGATCGTCCTGTGGCGGTGGCAACAGCAGCGGATCGAAATCGTCGGGCACCTCGTCGATCACTTTCTTGGCGACGCGATAGGCGACATAGACGATTGCCCCGGCGATGAGCAGACGGATCATGCCTTCCTCCATTGATTGTGCAGCAACCGGAGACGCGGCATTTTGTTCCCGGGCCCCTCGGCGAATGCGGGAACGACACCGGCCGCGCAACCAAATCGCCGACGCCTCGTTGTCGGGCGAGAGGAGACTGCGATGAAAAAGCGCTCAATCCTGCTGCTTATGGCAGCTCTGACTGTTGCGGGTTGCGACAACAACATCCAGCCGACCAAGGCCCCTGGCGACACGGTCGATCAGAACCCGCAGGTCGACAAGAATCCGGTGCCGAAGTCGACGACCGGCGGCGATCAGCCCGGCACGCCGCCGAAACAATGACCGCCTCAAATGGCGTCGGCGCCGGTCAAGGAAGGTGGCCGGCGCCGCTTGGGAGGAAGCTGATGGCGCCGGCCAGGCGGAGATCAGGCCCGCCGCACATCCAAGGATAGCCGAGTCTTTCCGCAGCGTCATGGTCGATAGCGTACAGACGGCACGCCCCTGTGGACAAACCTGCCGGCCACAGCAGCGTTTGTTCATCACATAGTTCATTCTTCCCATGGAACAAACCAAGCTGCTGCGTGTTTGGATGTCGATCGGACGCTCCCAAGGCCGCCGTTCACGAAAGAGCCCGCTCTCCTTGTCCCCCCTCAGGATAGCGGGTTCTTTTTGCGTTTTGCGGGAAGTCGCGGCGCGCGGGGTCGACATCACCAGCTTTGTCGGTTTTCGCGGCTTATGCGGCGAACCGGGGCTCAAGCCCTTGCGAAGCATGGTTGTCCCGTGCAAAAGCCCGGCCATGCTGATCATCAACGACCTTTCGCTCCGCATGGCCGGACGCCTGCTTCTCGACCATGCCTCGCTGACCTTGCCGGCCGGCAGCAAGGCTGGCCTTGTCGGCCGCAACGGCACCGGCAAGACGACCCTGTTCAAGGCGATCACCGGCGATCTCGCCTCCGAGACCGGCTCGATCAGCCTGCCCAAGAACACGCGCATCGGCCAGGTGGCGCAGGAAGCGCCGGGCACCGAGGAGCCGCTGATCGAGATCGTGCTCAAGGCCGACCTCGAACGGAGTGCACTGCTCGAAGAGGAAAAGACGGCGACCGACCCGCACCGCATCGCCGACATCCACATGCGGCTGGCCGATATCGATGCGCACTCGGCCGAGTCACGCGCGGCCACCATTCTCGCCGGCCTCGGCTTCGACGATGCCGCGCAGCGGCGCCCGGCCTCGTCCTTCTCCGGTGGCTGGCGCATGCGTGTCGCGCTGGCCGCCGTGTTGTTTGCCGAGCCCGATCTGCTGCTGCTCGACGAGCCGACCAATTATCTCGATCTCGAAGGCACGCTGTGGCTGGAAAACTACGTGTCGAAATATCCGCATACTGTGCTGCTGATTTCGCACGATCGCGACCTGCTCAACCGCGCCGTTAATTCGATCGTCCATCTCGACCAGAAGAAGCTGACCTTCTGGCGCGGCGGCTACGACCAGTTCGAGCGCCAATACACCGAGCAGCGCGAATTGCAGGAGAAGGGCCGCGTCAAGCAGGAAGCCGCGCGCAAGCACATGGAATCCTTTGTCGAGCGCTTCCGCGCCAAGGCATCGAAGGCGAGGCAGGCGCAGTCGCGCATCAAGGCGCTGGAGAAGATGAAGCCGATCGCCGCGATCGTGAACGACACGGTGCGGCCGTTCTCCTTTCCGGAGCCGGTGAAGGCGGTGGCCTCGCCGATCATTGCGCTGAACAACGTCAATGTCGGCTATGTCGAGGGTGCGCCGATCCTGAAGAAGATGACGCTGCGCATCGATGCCGACGACCGCATCGCGCTGCTCGGCGCCAACGGCAACGGCAAGTCGACCTTCGCCAAGCTTTTGGCCAGCCGGCTGAAGCCGGAGACCGGCTCCATGACCGTGGCGCCCGGGCTGAAGGTGGCAATCTTCGCCCAGCACCAGCTCGACGACCTCAGGCCCGATGAAAACGCCTATGAACACGTCCGCCGGCTGATGCCGGACGCGCCGGAATCCAAGGTGCGCGGCCGCGTCGCCCAGTTCGGCCTGACCACCGAAAAGATGAATACCGCGGCCAAGGATCTGTCCGGCGGCGAGAAGGCGCGGCTCCTGATGGGCCTGTCGGCCTTCGAGGGGCCGAACCTTTTCATCCTCGACGAGCCGACCAACCATCTTGATATCGACAGCCGTGAATCGCTGATCCATGCGCTGAACGATTTTCCCGGCGCGGTCATCCTGATCTCGCACGACCGCCATCTGCTCGAAGCGACCGCCGACCGGCTGTGGCTGGTCAAGGACGGCGCGGTTAATCCGTATGACGGCGATCTCGAGGATTACAAGACGCTGGTCACCGGCGTCTCCGGCGACCGCCGCGGCAAGCGCGAGGCGGACAAAGCCTCGAAGGCCGACCGCCGCCGCGATGCGGCCGCGCGCCGCGCCGCCTTCGAGCCGCTGGCCAAGGAAATCCGCGCCACCGAAGCGCTGATGGACCGCCTCCGCAAGCGCATCGACCTGATCGAGGACGAACTCGCCAACCCGGCCGTCTACGAAAAGGACCCGTCGACCGCGACAAGGCTGGCCAAGGAGCGCTCACAACTTGCGCAACAGCTGGCCGGCCATGAGGAAAAATGGCTGTCGATGTGGGCGGAGTACGAGGAAGGCACGGCGGAGTAGGACGATGTCGACAAAACTTTGGATCGAAGCTGCCAAGGTTTTGGTTGTCAATTCCGAAGCTGTCGTAAAATGCCCTGAGTGTGGAGACGGCAATCTGCTGGTCATCGACGCCGGAGCCGGGTCATCGCATGTCGAGCGCCACATACATTGCCCGAAATGCGGCGCCTACAACGCCTTGCTCAAGCGCATTGATGGCGGGTAACTGGCCCTACACGCCGCCGCCATAAACGGCTAGTTTGCACCCATGAATCAGTATGCCAAGCTCAAAATCGGCCATTCGGCCTGCCCGCATGATTGCCCCTCGACCTGCGCGCTCGAGGTCGAGCTGCTCGACGACAAGCGCATCGGCCGTGTCCATGGCGCCAAGGCCAACAGCTATACGGCCGGCGTCATCTGCGCCAAGGTCGCCCGTTACGCCGATCGCGTCCATCATCCCGACCGCCTGATGAAGCCGCTGGTCCGTGCCGGCGGCAAGGGCGCGGGCGCCTGGAAGGAATCCAGCTGGGAGGCGGCGCTCGACCTCGTCGCCGAAAGGTTCATAGCCGCCGAGGCAAAATATGGCTCGGAGACGGTCTGGCCCTATTACTATGCCGGCACGATGGGGCTGGTGCAGCGCGACGGCATCGAGCGGCTCAGGCACGCCAAGAAATACTCCGGCTTCTTCGGTTCGATCTGCACCAATCTGGCCTGGACCGGCTGGATGATGGGCGCCGGCGCGCTGCGCGGTCCCGACCCGCGGGAGATGGCAAAGTCCGACTGCGTTGTGATCTGGGGCACCAATGCCGTGGTCACGCAGGTCAACGTCATGACCCACGCCATCAAGGCGCGCAAGGAACGCGGCGCCAAGATCGTCGTCATCGACGTCTACGAAAATGCAACGATGAAGCAGGCCGATCTCTGCCTGGTGCTGAAGCCCGGCACCGACGGCGCGCTGGCGTGCGCTGTCATGCACGTGCTGTTCCGCGACGGCATGGCCGACCGCGCCTATCTGGAAAAATACACCGACGACCCGCACGGTCTGGAAGCGCATCTCAAGACGCGGACACCGCAATGGGCCGCTGACATCACCGGGCTTTCCGTCGACGAAATCGAGGCCTTCGCCCGTCTCGTCGGCACGACGAAGAAGACCTATTTCCGCCTCGGCTACGGTTTTTCGCGGCAGCGCAACGGTTCGGTCAACATGCACGCCGCGGCCTCGATCGCGGCGGTTACCGGCTGCTGGCAATATGAGGGCGGCGGCGCCTTCCATTCCAATTCGGGCATCTTCAAGCTCAACCAGGAACTGCTCGAAGGCACACGGATGCGCGACCCCGCGATCCGTCATCTCGATCATTCGCGGATCGGCCCGGTGCTGACCGGGGCTGAGGATGCGCTCTATGGCGGCCCGCCGGTGACGGCGCTGCTGATCCAGAACACCAATCCGGTGAATGTCGCGCCGGAGCAGCGGCTGGTGAAGCAAGGTTTTCTGCGCGACGATCTGTTTTCCTGCGTGCACGAGCAGTTCATGACCGACACCGCCAAGCTCGCTGATGTGGTCCTGCCGGCGACGATGTTTCTCGAGCATGACGACGTCTACAAGGGTGGCGGCAACCAGCACATCACACTCGGGCCGAAGCTGATCGACCCGCCGGAAGGCCCGCGCACCAACCATTTCGTCATCGAGGAGCTCGGCAAGAGGCTCGGTGTCGCCGACCGTCCGGGCTTCGGCATGACCGAGCAGCAGCATATCGATATCATCCTGGGCAAGCGCGGGCTGGGCAGCTTTTCGAGCCTGGAAGAGCAGAAATGGGTCGATTTGCAGCCGGATTTCGAGGCCGCGCATTTCCTCGACGGCTTCGGCCATGCCGACAAGAAGTTCCATTTTCGCGCCGACTGGACGGGCCAGGCCGCACCCAACCGGCCACCGAAAAGCATGGGCCTGTTCGGGCCGGTGGCGAGCCTGCCGGAATTCCCCGACCATGTCGACCTGATCGAAGTGGCGGACGAGGCGCACCCGTTCCGGCTGACCACCTCGCCGGCGCGCAATTTCCTCAATTCGACCTTTGCCGAAACGCCGGTATCGCAGGCAAAAGAGCGCCGGCCGGAGCTGCTCCTGCATCCCGATGATGCGGCGGCACTCGGCGTCGCCGACGGCGGCCGTGTCGAGGTCGGCAACCAGCGTGGCGAGGTGGTGCTGCACGCAAAGCTGTTCGACGGCATCAAGCGCGGCGTCGTCGTCGCCGAAGGCATCTGGCCCAACAGCGCCCATGAGCGCGGCGAGGGCATCAACGTGCTGACCGGCGCCGATGCGCCGGCGCCCTATGGCGGCGCCGCCTTCCACGACAACAAGGTCTGGCTGCGCCCGGCGGATTGAGCGTCGGAACGATATCTCCATCCGGCCGTTTTCGCGTGGCGGGTGGAGGCATTGTCATGGCAGAAGTGTTGCCGGCGCCGGATCCTATCGGAAGGACACTGTCGTCCGGCGAACTCGTAACCACAATGTCCCACTTTCATCGCGCCGAGATTGCGCGCATGGCTGGGTGGCGTGACCGCCTGGACCGGACGAGCAACTGGGCGATAACCGTTGTCGCAGCCATGCTGTCCGTTTCGCTTTCGACAGCCAGCGCTCACCATGGCGTGCTGCTGTTTGCCATGCTGCTTGTTCTGCTGCTGCTGTGGATAGAGGCCCGCCGATATCGCTTCTTCGACTTCTATCGGGCTCGCGTGCGCCAGTTCGAACGGCACTATTTCGCGCAGATATTCTCGCCGCAGCCGGACTTCGCGTCCGATTGGCTGTTGATCGTCGGCGAGAGCCTGCGCGCGCCGAAATTCCTGATTTCGCAACGCGTGGCTTTGGCGCGCCGCCTGCGTCGCAATTACATTTACATGCTGCTGATTCTGCTGCTGGCCTGGATCCTCAAACTGTCGACCCCCAGTCTTCTGACCGAAGGCGTCCGCATCGGCTTCGTCGGGTCGATGCGTGAGGCCGTCACCAGTGCTGCCCTGGGTCCCGTTCCTGGTGGCGCCATCGTCGTGCTGGTCGCCGTCCTCTATGCAGGCCTGCTGGTGACAGCCTTTCTGACAGAGAGCGACGACGGCGAACTCTCCTTCGGTGACGTCCACGTCTAGCAACGCAACGCCCTGTCTAGCAACGCAACGCCCTGTCGCGCGTTGTTGGACACGTGCATTGGGCGATGGGGGTTTCATGGCTTGGCAGGCTCCGACACGTTCCAGCCTGACACTGCTGGTTTGCGCTTTCGTCCCCGCGGGCGCGGCCTGGGCAGCGCAGACGCTCGTTGCCGGTACCCGGGCCTCCGGCATGGGTGGTTCGGGCGAAGGCGCTTTCGTCGCCGAGATCGTGCTTCTGCTGCTTGTCGGGCGCGGCCTGGGCGAAGTGCTGCAGCGTTATGGCCAGCCGGCAATCATGGGCCAACTGATCGGCGGCATCCTGCTCGGTCCTTCGCTGTTCGGCTGGCTGTGGCCGTCGGCCCAGCACCTGATCTTTCCCAGTGATCCTGCGCAAAAGGGCATGATCGACGCCGTCTCGCAGCTCGGCATCCTGATGCTGCTTTTGCTGACCGGCATGGAGACGGACCTGCGGCTGGTGCGCCGGGTTGGCGCGGCCTGTTTTTCCATTTCGGCTACCGGCGTCGTGGTGCCCTTCATCTTCGGTTTTGCGCTGGCGCAGTTCCTGCCGGACGCATTGCTGGCTGACCCCACGCAGCGCACCGTCGCCGGGCTGTTCCTGGGCACGGCGCTGTCGATCTCGTCGGTCAAGGTCGTCGCCATGGTGGTGCGCGAGATGAACTTCATGCGCCGCAACCTCGGACAGGTGATTATTTCCTCGGCGATCATCGAGGACACGATCGGCTGGCTGGTCATCGCCGTAACCTTCGGCATCGCCACCAATGGCAAGCTACAGTTCGCGCCGCTGGTGACCACCATCGCCGCGGTGGCACTGTTCATGGTGTTCTCCTTCACCATTGGCCGCCGTCTTGTCTTCACCTTGATCCGCTGGACCAACGATCAATTCCGCAGCGAGTTTGCGGTGATCACCATGATCCTCATCATCATGGGAGCGATGGCGCTGATCACTAATCTGATAGGCGTCCATACCGTGCTGGGGGCGTTCGTCGCCGGCATCCTGGTCGGGGAATCGCCCATCCTCTCCAGCCATATCGAAGGTCAGCTTCGCGGCGTCATCACCGCGCTGTTCATGCCGATCTTCTTCGGCATGGCGGGGCTTTCCGCCGATCTCACAGTGCTCGCCGATCCAACCCTTGCCATGCTGACGGGCGCTCTCGTGATCATCGCCAGCATCGGCAAGTTTGGCGGCGCGTTCATCGGCGCCAAGCTCGCCGCCATGTCGCTCAAGGAAGCAATCGCCGTCGGCAGTGCCATGAACGCACGCGGCTCGACCGAGGTGATCGTCGCCAGCATCGGCCTGTCGATGAACATCCTGTCGCACAATCTCTTCACCATGATCGTCACCATGGCCGTGATCACCACCTTGGCCATGCCGCCGATGCTGCGCTGGGCGCTCGGCCGGCTGCCGGTTGGGCACGACGAGCAGCAGCGTGTCGAGCGCGAGGCGTTGGACGAATACGGCTTCATTTCCAGGCTGGAGCGGCTGCTGGTGCTGGTCGACGACAGCAGGATCGGCAAGTTCACTGCATATCTCGCCGGACTGGTCGGCGGAGGCAGCGGCATGCCCACCACCTTGCTTCGCCTGCCCACCACCTTGCTTCAGCCGAAAGACGGCCGAGTTGACAGGCCGACCGACAGCAAGGGACAGGAGCGCGCCCTCCAGGAAATCAAAAAGGGTGCAAAAAAGAGCGCTCAGGCGGTGAAACGGATCGAAGATACGCTTGTCGACAAAGTCCATCTGACGGCCCGCACCGAATTGGAGGCCACGGGTGAGACGATCGCCGAAGAGGCCCGCAAGGGATACGGCCTGTTGCTGGTCGGCCTGGACAATGTGCTGACCGCCGATGGCGCCTTCGCGCCGGCCCTCAACGACATTGCCGCAGGATTTGATGGCCCGCTTTGCCTGGTCCTGAACGGCGGCAATGCTGGCGAAAAGATGCCGACGCTGAGGGCCGGCACCAGCATTCTCGTCCCCGTCAACGGTACCCAGGTGGCGCGTCGCGCCGCCGACTTGGCGCTGGCGCTGGCCCGTCCAAACCGGGCGCGGATCAAGGTTCTCTACGTCTCGCAAAAGGCAGCCAAGGGCCGCAGGTCGACATCGGTGTCGCATAGCCGCGAAGAGGCCGTCCTGAAAGACATCGCTGATCTGGCGGGCCGCTACGGCCTGCATATCGACACAGCGTTCCATACCCGCGTCACACCCGACAAGGCGATCACCCGGGAGGCGGCCAAAGGAGCGGCGATCGTCGTGATGGGCGTCACCCAACGTCCGGGTGAGGACCTGTTCTTCGGTGAAACAGCCGGCGCTGTTTTAGCCGCCTGCAACTGCCCGGTCGTGCTTCTGGCCAGCGCGCGGCCCAAGCACGATGCCGCCGGCGCTGAGCTGGCAGCGTGAATTTCACGGCGCCCGTCGGCAGGAATGTCGATCGAGCCTCTGAAAGCGCTGATCAGCCAACCGTAAAACTACTCGAACCGAACGGTTCGGTTCTGCTGACAGAGCGTACAGGAAAGGGTGAACGCCGGCTCAAAGAATGTTCGCGCGGCAAATCACCACTGACCGCGTAACTAATTGAAATAAAACAGAAGATTGTGGCAGAAGGGGACCTTATGCCGGATTTCAAGCGGCCAATTTGGCGCACCGGCACAAAATTTTCGTGATTGGAAACGACAGACTTGCCGACTCATCTCGGGGTGGTCCGAGCGACGCGAATTCCTCCCGAGGCACGCTACTTGACGGACAGACCAGAGAACTACCGGAGTACCCGAAATGACCAAGCTCGCTCTTGCCGCCGCCGCCATCCTCGTTGCCACCGGCACTGCTTTTGCCGGCAGCGGCCATTATGGCTCGGACAACGTCAACCAGCCGGCTGCTACTGCTGCCAACGTCGACAACACCTTCACCGGTTCGATCCGCAAGCCGGTCACTTCCGAGCATACCAGTGCCAAGATAACCTCCGAGTCGGTGGCGCCTGAATCCGGCCAAGGCATCTGGGGCCGCTGATTATCACGGCCTGCAACACATAGAGCGGCGGGCTTGGCCCGCTACTCTTGCTTTCGCGTATCAACGGGCGTGTGCGCCGAATAGCATCCTGCGCCAATCGAATACTTTGATTTGCAGGTTTCATCTGTAGCCACAATCTCGGTTGCTGAAATCGTCCAGCAACGTGCACATCGGAAAAAGCCGGGTGCGTATTCGTCGGCGCGGACAGCGCTCTCATCTCGAATGCGTCGAAAGCAACGACAACTCACGAATGACCAGTACACTGGAGTACCTGAAATGACCAAGATTGCTCTTACCGTCGCCACCGTCGTCCTCGTCGCCACGGGCAGCGCCTTTGCAGGCAGTGATCACTATGGTTCGGACGGCGTCAACCAGCCGGCCGCGCCTGTTGGCAACGCGCCTGTCGGCAGCATCGACAGCGGGTTTACCGGTTCCATCCGCAAGCCGCTGACGACCGAGCACAACGCTGTCGACACCGAGGCGACGACCCGGTTCGGCGCGGATCAACCCGTAGTGCCCCAATCTGGCCGGGGCAACTGGGGCCGATAGTTCCTCAAACCCCGGAGCACGAAGAGCGGCGGGCTTGGCCCGCCGCTTTTGTTTGCGCGAAGCCGGGTTTGGTCGAAAGGTCGGCGATCCCCCGGCCTGTCAGGCAGTCGCTAGCGAAGATCCTTCGGCCAAATGCAGTGGGTCAGTCGGGCGCTGCCGAAGGTGAGACCGGTCCAATCGCCGTCGACGTCGAACCGAGCCAGGCCCGCGGTGGGGTATTTTTCCGCCAGCTTCTTCAGCGCCGCTTGGTCCGATCCAGCCCCGGCAACCCCGCGCGCGAACTCCTCCAGCCCGGGATTGTGGCCAAGCACCAGCAGCGTTCCAGTCCCCGCCTTTACTTGCCGCACCTTGGCGAGGATGTCCGCCGCCGCTGCCTCGTAGAGCGCCTGGGAAAATTTGGCCTGCACCTTCGCCGGCAATTCCGCCGAGACCAGCCGCCACGTGTCGCGGGTGCGCAGCGCCGGCGACACCAGCGCCAGCTCCGGCAGCCAGCCGCGCCGGGCCAGTTCGCGCCCGACCAGTGGTGCTGCCTTCAGCCCGCGCGCGGACAGCGGCCGGTCGAAGTCGATGAGGTCGGGATCGTCCCAACTCGACTTGGCGTGACGCAGGAGCAGCAGTTGCTTCATGGATTCAACTCAAGTCCAAGGGGATGTCGGGCTGAAAGTCTTTCCCATATCCGCCACCATGTCTTGCACCTGTGACGGTATCAAAACTCGCCCAAAGTGCACCAAAGATGAACAGGCCTACACGCCGTTCATCTTTATCCCAACCGACCGAAATGTCTGCTTCAGTGATGGCCCAATCGCCCGATCGAATGTGAATTGCATCGATGACAGAATCGGCCCGCCCGTCCTCGGTTCGACAAAGATAGAAATATGCCGTGGCACTTTTCGGATCCTCCGCCTCTTCGTATTCGAAGACGCCGGCCAGATCACCTTTTGTCCGGATCGCGCTGTCGAACACGTCCATTGATCTATTCTGTCATTCCCCGGCGATTTATTGGCCGTTTCTGCGGACCCTCACGGCGTGATCCGCGCCAGGTGCTCGAGATCGGTCTCTTCGCGCAGCGGGTCGGGCGCGATCACCACCGACGTGGCGTTGTCGGCATCGTCGGCGAAGCGCGAAAACACCGTGCGGCCGCCTTCCATCCGCGCCTTGCCTTCGGCGACAAGGCCCAACGCCAGCGGATAAAGTTGGTGCTCGGCCTTGAGCACGCGCGCGGCCAGCGTGTCCTCATTGTCGCCGACCATCACCGGCACGGCGGCCTGGGCGATGATCGGCCCGTCATCCATGTCGAGCGTGACGAAATGCACCGTGCAGCCATGGATGCGCATGCCTGCGCGGAGGGCCCGCGCATGCGTATCCAGCCCCTTGAAGGCAGGCAGCAGGGCAGGGTGGATATTGATCATGCGGCCCTGCCACTTCTCTACGAAGCGCGCGCCGAGGATGCGCATATAGCCGGCCAGCGCGACGATCTGGGCGCCGAACGACAAGAGGGCCGCATCGATCGCCTCGTCATGCGCTTGCTTGCTGGCATAGTCGGAGCGCGAAATCACTCTGGTGGCGATGCCGCGCGCCGCGGCGATGCCAAGGCCGGCGGCATTGGCGCGGTCGGAGATGACGCCGACGATCTCGGCCGGATAGGCCGGGTTGCTCGCCGCCGCAACCAGCGCCGTCATGTTGGAGCCGCGCCCCGAGATCAGTACGACCGTCCGTTTCCTGGTCATAGGCCAATCGAGCCCCGATAGATGACGCCGGCATCGCGGCGCGGCACGATCTGGCCGATCGGCGTCACCGTCTCGCCGGCCTCCTGCAGAACGGCGGCGACCTGCGCCGCCTGGCCGGAGGCGACGACCAGGATCATGCCGATGCCGCAATTGAAGGTCCGCATCATCTCTTCCGGCGCGACGCCGCCGGTCTTGGCCAGCCATGAGAACACCGGCGGCACCTCGATGGCGCCGAGATCGAGCTCGGCCGAAAAATCCTTGGGCAGAACGCGCGGGATATTTTCGGGAAAGCCGCCGCCGGTGATATGGGCCAGCGCCTTGATGCCATGCGTGTTGCGGATCGCCTTGAGGATCGACTTGACGTAGATGCGCGTCGGCTCGAGCAGCGCCTCGGCCAGCGTCGCTTCGTCATTGAACGGCGCCGGATCGTTCCAGCCAAGGCCGCTTACGGCGACGATGCGGCGGACCAGCGAATAGCCGTTCGAATGCAGGCCCGACGAGGCGAGGCCGAGCAGCACGTCGCCTTCGACGATGTCGTCGGTCGGCAGCAGCTGGCCGCGTTCGGCGGCACCGACGGCAAAGCCGGCAAGGTCATAATCCTTGTCGTGATACATGCCGGGCATCTCCGCCGTCTCGCCGCCGATCAGCGCGCAACCGGCCTGCCGGCAGCCGGCGGCAATGCCGCCGACAATCGAGGCACCCTGGTCGGGATCGAGCTTGCCGGTGGCGAAATAGTCGAGGAAGAACAGCGGCTCGGCGCCTTGCACGACGATGTCGTTGACGCACATGGCGACGAGGTCGATGCCGATCGTGTCGTGCTTGCCGGCATCGATGGCGATCTTCAGCTTGGTGCCGACGCCGTCGTTGGCGGCCACCAGCACGGGATCGGTGAAGCCGGCGGCCTTGAGGTCGAACAAACCGCCGAAGCCGCCGATCTCGCCATCGGCGCCCGGCCGGCGGGTGGCGCGCACCAGCGGCTTGATCTTCTCGACCATGAGATTGCCGGCGTCGATGTCGACGCCCGCTTCGGCATAGGTGAGCCCGTTCTTGCGCTTGCTCATACTCTTTCCCTGCTTTCTCGGGCTCTTCGCATGAACGGTTTCGGTCCGCAAGGATAACGGCGGGAGGTGGAGCTTTTGCCCCCGATAATAACAAAGGTTGGCAGGCCCTGCAGTTCCGAATGTGGCGATCCTTCGCGCCCCCCTCTGTCCTGCCGGACATCTCCCCCTCAAGTGGGGAGATTGGATGTCGCCTCGGCTTTCGCCAACCTGCAACGTTGCAGGAAGGGCGCGATAAATGAAGCTGCCAATCTCCCCACTTGAGGGGGAGATGTCCGGCAGGACAGAGGGGGGTGGTTCACGCTAGCCTTCGCGTTCCTGTGTCGCTTCTCACTTGCCGTAACCCTCCATCTCCATCATGTATCGGCAAACAAGAGCGACGGGATATGCATTTGACCATCCCCAACATGATCACGATCATGCGCTTCGTGCTGGTGCCGGCGGTGGTGCTGGCAATGCTGCAGGACCGCTGGGACTGGGCCTTTGCGGGCTTCCTCATTGCCGGCATTTCCGACGGCGTCGACGGCTTCATCGCCCGCCATTTCAATCAGTTTTCCAGGCTCGGCGCCTATCTCGATCCGATGGCCGACAAGCTGCTGCTGGTCTCGGTTTTCGTGGTCCTGGGCTTCAGCGGCGAACTACCGCTGTGGCTGGTCGTTACCATGGTGTCGCGCGACGCACTGATCGTCTGCGCCGTGCTTTTGTCCACCGTCATGGCGCATCCCGTCGAGATGAAGCCGCTCCTGGTGTCGAAGGCCAACACCGCGATCCAGATCGTGCTGGCGGCAGTGGTGTTGGGCGAACTCGCCTTCGACATCCATCTCGATCCGCTGAGGCCGGCCCTCATATTGCTGTCCGGGGTCTTGACCGTGGCTTCGGCCGCGGCCTATCTCGTGGCTTGGCTGAGGCATATGAGCGGCTATGGCGAAGGCTCCACACCCGGCACCTGACGAACGGTCCATCGACGCTGAAGCTGAGGCTGCGGCAGCGGAGGCTGCGGCATCGGCATCGTTTCGCCGCCAGATCCGCTTCTGGCTGATCAGCGCCATCATCCTCGCCGTCTTCCTCTATGTCTTCAGCGGCATCCTTCTGCCCTTCGTCGCCGGCATGGTGCTTGCCTATTTCCTCGACCCTGTCGCCGACCGGCTGGAGCGGCTCGGCCTCTCCAGGCTGATGGCGACGGTGGTCATCCTCATCGCCTTTATCGTCGTCCTGGTGCTGGCCGTCGTCATCCTGGTTCCGGTGCTCGCCTCGCAGATGGCTGATTTCGCCAGCAAGCTGCCGGACTATCTGACCCGGCTGCAGGGCCTGATCACCAGCTTCGACCCGAAATGGCTGGAAGAGAAATTCGGCGTCGACGCCAACGGCCTGCGCGAAGGCCTGAACTCGCTGCTGACCTCCGGCTTCGGCCTCCTGACCACCGTGTTCACCTCGATCTGGAGCTCCGGCGTGGCGCTGGTCTCGGTGGTCAGCCTGTTCGTGGTGACGCCGGTCGTCGCCTTCTACATGCTGCTCGACTGGGACCGCATGGTGACAATCGTCGACAGCTGGGTGCCGCGCGACTATGTCAAGACCGTCAGGACGATCGCCAGGGACATCAACACGGCGACCGCCGGCTTCGTGCGCGGCCAGGGCACGCTGTGCCTGGTGCTGGGCGCCATGTATGCCACCGGCCTGACACTGACGGGCCTGAATTTCGGCATCCTCATCGGTCTGTTCGCCGGACTGATCTCCTTCATCCCCTATGTCGGCTCGCTGACCGGCCTGGTGCTGGCCGTCGGCGTCGCCTTCGTCCAGTTCTGGCCGGACTGGACCATGATCGCAGCGGTGGCCGGTGTGTTCTTCGTCGGCCAGTTCATCGAGGGCAACATCCTGCAGCCAAGGCTGGTCGGCAAAAGCGTTGGCCTGCATCCGGTATGGCTGATGTTTGCGCTGTTTGCCTTCGGCGCGCTGTTCGGCTTCGTCGGCCTGCTGATTGCCGTGCCGGCTTCCGCCGCCGTTGCCGTTCTGGTGCGTTTCGCCATCGCCCGCTATCTGGAATCGCCGCTCTACAAGGGCCATGCCGACGAGCCGGTGCCGCCGCTGCAGGTGCGGCGCCGCGGGGGCGCGCGCGGTTGAGCCAGATGTCGGACAAGATCGATCCGCCGCGTCAATTGCCGCTCGATCTAGGCCACGGCACCGGCTATTCGCGCGACGAGCTCGTCGTCTCCAGCACCAACAGCCAGGCGGCGGCGCTTGTCGACCGCTGGCCGGACTGGCCGTCGCCGGTCGTTGTGCTGGCCGGGCCGGCCGGCTCGGGGAAAACCCATCTGGCCTCGATCTGGCGGACCCGCGCCGACGCCGTGAAAGTGGAGGCCGGCCGCATCGGCGACTGCATCGAAAACCTCGGTGCGCATCCGGCCCTGATCGACGACATCGATGCCGAACCGATCGATGAGCACGGCCTCTTCCACCTGATCAACGCGGTGCGCGGCGCCGGCTCGAGCTTGCTGTTGACGGCGCGGCGCTTCCCGTCCGCCTGGGGCGTCAGGCTGCCCGACCTGGCGTCGCGGCTGAAGGCGGCGGCGACCGTCGAGATCCACGAACCCGACGATCTTCTGCTGGCCGGCGTCATCACAAAGCTGTTCGCCGACCGCCAGGTCGAGGTCGAGCCCCATGTCGTGCAATATCTGGTGCGCCGCATCGAGCGCTCGCTGGCCACCGCCATGCGGGTGGTCGAACGGCTCGACCGCACCGCGCTCGAGCGCAAGACGCCGATCACCCGCGCGCTCGCCGCGGAGACGGTCAGCGCCATGGACGAAGGGCAGGGCGAGTTCGAGATTTAGAGGATACAAAATGACGTCTGAATTCAGTGCATACGACATCATTGATCCGTTTCTGATGTCGTGGGCAAATCGGCACGGAATACGGGTCGCCACGAAATATCGCGACGACGATGTCCGTTCTATCTGGGTTTACGGCAAGAATGGCAATCGTCGTGCTCAGTTGTGGCTCAATTTGCCTGACGTCAACGGCAACGTAACCATTGTGGCGTCGGTGCTGGATCCTAAAAGCGCTACACAATGGGGTGCTAGAGAGGAACGCCACGCGTCTCCCGAAATGCTGCAAGCCGCCCTTGAAGAACTACGGCCAATGGTTTTTGGCTGGGCCGGGGAAGGTGCATATACCTAGTTCTTACCTCGGCCGGTGTCTCATTTCGGGAAACAAACCTGGCATCTGTCTTGCACCTGACAGGTTGCCGGCTAACCCCGGTCCTGATTGCGTACCAAATCAGGTTGTAGGCTCGCCGGGAGATGGGGCGGTTGGGGTTCTCTTCCCGGCGAGCTTGCCATATGCGGGATCCGACCAGTCGCCTTGAAGTGTGATTTTCTCGCCAGCTGATAGCGCTATTCTCAACGCTGTCGGTCTTGCCTGGAAATGATGTCGGCGACGTATTTTGATCGAGAGCCGTCCCACCCGCAGGCCGTGCATCGGCCGCTTTCGAAATGATGTTCGCAGTTTGGATATCCATAGAGCAGAGATGCGCATTCGGCACATAGACTGGCCATTGCGCTGCTGTCGGAAAAATACGTGCTGCCGCACTCATCGCAGGTCGCGATGGTCGGTCCGTCATTGCTCTAGCCTCGCTACTGTTTCAGACCGATCGTCTCCCCCAAGCGCCGCTCGTTCCACGCCAAAGCGCCGGCGATAGTCGCCGGGCACCAAGCCGGTTATCCTGGCGAATACCTTGCGGAAGGAGCCGGGATCGTCATAGCCGACCTCCCAGGCGATCTGGTCGATCGCTCGTATCGTGGTTTCCAGCATCTCGCGCGCCTTGCCGACGCGCAGGTGCTGACAATATTCGGTCGGCTTGAGGCCGGTGGCGCTGCGGAAGCGCCGCAGAAAAGTCCGCTCCTCCAGCCCGGCGTGATCGGCCATGGCGCCAAGCGTCACATCGCGCGCGCCGTTCGCCTGCAGCCAGTGCTGCACCTTGAGGATCGCTTCGTCGCCGTGGGTCAGCCGCGGCGCGAACGGGCTGTAAAAGCGTTGCTCGCGGCCCGGCGGGTCGACCAGCATGAAACGCGCCGTGTCCATCATGACGGTCGGCCCGAGCACCCTGTCCACCAGCTTCAGGCCGAGATCAGTCCAGGCCATGTAGCCGCCCGCGGTGATGATGTCGCCATCGTCGATGACCAGCCTGTCGGCGTCGAGCAGGATGTCTGGAAAGCGTAGCGCCAGCGCGTCGCGATAGGCCCAATGCGTGGTCGCAGCACGACCCGACAGCAGGCCGGTCTCGGCAAGCACGAAAGCGCCGGCACAGACCGAACCGAGCGTCGCGCCTGCCGCATGACGGTCCCTGAGCCAGCCGGCATAGGGCGCGGCTGCTTCCCGAGCGATCGGATCTCCCAAGGTCGGCGGGAGGATAACCATGGCTGGTTCATTGTCGGCGCCGGGGTCGCTGTCGAAGGTGCGGACTACGGTGTGGCCCGCGTCCTCCAATTGCCAATGACTGACGCGAAGCCTCGCCGCCTCGGGCGACCGCTCGACAGCCAGCCGGTTTGCCAGCATGAAAAGATCGGTCAGGCCGAGCACGGCTGCTTCCTGCACGCCGGGATACAAGACAAGGCCGATTTCGATCAGATCACGCGCCGCCGTCATTGTCAGTTTTGCCACGTTGAATGTCCGTTTTGCCAATGCTCACCCTGGCCGCACTGTTATAATTTGTCCAGCTGAAGGGGCTAAAACTCCCTGTTACCCCTAACTTTTCCATCAAGGAGTAGGACGATGAGCACATTCACCACCCATGACGGCACCGAGATTTTCTACAAGGATTGGGGCAAGGGCCAGCCGATCGTGTTCCATCACGGCTGGCCGCTGAGCTCAGACGACTGGGACAACCAGATGCTGTTCTTCCTCGAAAAGGGCTACCGCGTCATCGCCCATGACCGCCGCGGGCACGGCCGCTCGTCGCAGACCGCGACCGGCAATGAGATGGACACCTACGCCGCCGATGTTGCGGCGCTGGCGGCGCATCTCGATCTCAGGGATGCGATCCACATCGGCCACTCGACCGGTGGCGGCGAGGTGGCGCGTTACGTCGCGCTTTATGGCGGCGGCGGCCGTGTTGCCAAGGCGGTGCTGATCGGCGCCGTGCCGCCGATTATGGTCAAGACCGACAGCAACCCCGGCGGCTTGCCGATCGAAGTCTTCGACGGCTTTCGCGCGGCTCTGGCCGCTAACCGCGCCCAGTTCTACAGGGACGTGCCGGCCGGCCCGTTCTATGGCTTCAACCGCGAGGGCGCCAAGGTCTCGCCAGGGGCTATCGACAATTGGTGGCGCCAGGGCATGATGGGCGGCGCCAAGGCTCATTACGACTGCATCGAGGCCTTTTCCGAGACCGACTTCACCGACGATCTCAAGAAGATTGCCGTGCCCGTCCTGATCATGCACGGGGACGACGACCAGATCGTGCCGATCGCCGATTCCGCGCTGCTTGCGGCCAAGCTGGTGAAGCACGGCACGCTCAAGGTCTACAAGGGCCTGCCGCACGGCATGTGCACCACGCATCCGGAGATCATCAATCCGGATCTGCTGGCCTTCATCCAGGGCTGACGGCTTACATGTCGGACGGGCAGCGCGGGCTCGTGGTGTCCGTCCGTCGCTTAAACATGACCGGCGACGGGAGACACACTCGAGCGTGATCCGCTTGCCCTGTCGACGAGATTTGCTTGATGAATGGTCGGAGTGGAGAGATTCGAACTCCCGACCCTCTGGTCCCAAACCAGATGCGCTACCAGGCTGCGCTACACTCCGAACGGTCTGTTGCCTAGTGATTTCAGTCCGCCAAAGCAAGCGTAAAAAGCCATCGGCCTTGCTGCCGGCGGCATTGCGCAGTAATGACGGGCTAGTGCATGGCCAGAGAACAGTAATGTGGTCTCGGGGTCGTGTGCTTGCAACCAGCAATGAGGTGGTCATGTCAGCCCGCATTTTCAGCCCAGCCAAAACCGCGATGCAGTCCGGCAAGGCCAAGACCGGCTATTGGGTGCTGGAATTCGATCCGGAGCAGCGCAAGAAGATCGATCCGCTGATGGGCTACACCACGTCCGGCGACATGCGAAGCCAGATCAGGCTGACCTTCGACACAAGAGAAGACGCGGTCGCCTATGCCGAGAAGGAAGGGCTGGCTTTCCGCGTCGAGGAGCCGAAGGAAATCAAGCGCCGCCAGATTTCCTATGCGGAGAATTTCCGCTATGACCGCAGGACGCCCTGGACGCATTGATCCCATACCGGCCCTGCCGGCACAATCCGCCGGTCATGCGGCCGGCCAGCGGTCCCGTAGCTCAGCTGGATAGAGCACCGGCCTTCTAAGCCGATGGTCACAGGTTCGAATCCTGTCGGGATCGCCAATATTTTCAGGGTCCATTCCGGACAGGTTCACTCGCCAGTCGCACAGGATTTCCAACACATGACAGCGATGGGCGCGGCGGCATTGCTGATCCTGGTCCTGACCTATGCCGGCGTCGCAATCGGCAGGATACCCGGACTGCGCCTCGACCGGGCAGGCATCGCGCTGCTCGGCGGTGCGGCGATGATCGCCATCGGCGCGCTCGACATGGAAGACGCCTACCGCGCCATCAGCTTCGACACCATCACACTTCTGCTCGGCATGATGATCGTCGTGGCGCATCTTAAAGTGTCGGGCGCCTTTCGCGCGCTCGGCGGGTTCGCCATCGAGCATGCGCATGCGCCGTTCATGCTGCTGGTGATGGTGACGCTATTGACCGGCGTCCTGTCGGCGTTCCTGGTCAACGACGCCATCTGCCTGGTCATGGCGCCGATCGTCGTCCATGTCACCCGCGTCATCAACCGCAACCCGGTTCCCTATCTGATCGCCACCGCCACGGCCTCGAATTGCGGCAGCGTCGCGACCATCACCGGCAATCCGCAGAACATGGTCATCGGCGCGCTGTCGGGGATTTCCTATCCGGCCTTCTCGGCGGCGCTGGCGCCGGTCGCGGCGTTCGGCCTCGTCGCCGTCATCGTCATCATCCGCATCGTCTACCGCGCCGAATTTTCGCGCAAGGCCGAGCTCAGCCCCGAAGTCTATCGCGGCCGCATGCTGCCGGGGCAGGTGGTGAAGGCGGTGGTCGTCTGTGTCGGTTTGGCGATCGCCTTCTTCGCCGGCGTTCCAGTCGCCAAGGCAGCGCTGATCGGCGGCGCCATTCTTCTTTTGACCCGCGCCATCAAACCTGAGCGCATCTATCGCGAGATCGATGGGCCGCTGCTGTTCATGTTCGCCGGGCTGTTCATCGTCGTCGCCGGGGCGGAGAAGACGCTGCTGACGCCCGACATCGTCGCCTCGGCAAAGGACCTCGGACTGAATGATGTCTGGCGGCTGTCCGGCTTCACCGCGGTGCTGTCCAACATCATGAGCAATGTCCCGGCCGTGCTGGCGCTGAAGCCGTTCGTGCCCGGACTGGAAAACCCCGAGCGGGCCTGGCTGGTCGTCGCCATGAGCTCGACGCTGGCCGGCAATTTCACGCTGCTCGGCTCGGTCGCCAATTTGATCGTTGCCGAGCACGCGCGAATCTCCGGCAAACCGCTGGGCTTCATCGCCTTCTTCAAGGTCGGCCTGCCGTTGACGCTGGTCACGCTGCTTGTAGGGACGGCATGGCTGGCAGCCTAAAAGCGCGTCGCATTAGACCGGCCTGATGCGGCGCGCTTCAGGCTCTTTTTTATGCATGTCGTTATCGCAAAACCGCTGCACTTTTGCGCGACATGCATCAGCCAGTCAGGGCGATGTCACTGTCAGATGGCCTTTCATGTTAGGATGGAAGCGGCAGAAATAATCGACCGATTTCGCCTTCTTCACCGTCAGGCTCGCCGCCTTCTTCGGCGGGATCATCACTTCCCAGGCGCCGTTGACGGTTGCCGTGTGGGCGAACACGTCCTTGTTCACCCACCTGATCGTGTCGCCGACCTTCGCCTCGATCTTTGCCGGCGAAAACACAAGCTTCTCGATCGTCACCTCGATGGTGTCGGTCTTGGCCGGCTGGGCACCCATGGCCAATGCCAGCGCAACCCACAGATGCCGCCTCGACGCCATTGGCTCGATCCTCACTTCAGCATGCCGGCGACGTGTTCGGCGTGCTGTTCGTGGCCCTGGAATATTTTCAGGCCGGTTTCCAGCAGGCTTTTCAGCTCGGCATTGCTGGCCGACGGAATCAACAGTGTTTCGAGCGCGCCATTGACCTGCTTGTGGTAGGCCACCTCGTTGGCGACATAGGCCTTGTCGAACGCCGCGCCCTTGAGCTTGGCAAGCTTGGCACGTTCCTCGGCCGCCGCCTTGGTCAGCGCCTTGCTGGTCGGATTGTCCTCAGGCGTGACCTTGAGCTTCTTGACCAGGTCGAGAGCCTGTTTGTTGACCGCCTCGTGATCTCGCACCATGTCCTTGGCGAAATCCACCACCTCCTTGTTCTTCGATTTCTTCAGCGCCTGCTTGGCCGCCTCGACGTCAAGCACCCCTGCTGTGTAGGCGATATGTGCGATCTGCGGATCGGTCGGTTTGTCGGCAGCTTGCGACAAGGGCGCTGCGCTAAGCAGGAAAAATGCGGCCAGTGCCGTGGTCGATCGAATAAACATGATGCTCTCCTTCGCCCCGACGCGGAACTGCATCGGGCTTCGTTTTCAGTGATGCTCATTGGATGCAGGTCGCCGCCAAACGTTCCCGCGAAAATCGGCGCGGCCTATCCGGAAAGACCGAGCCGCCGCATCACGGCATTGGTCAGCCGTTCGCAGCGCCGGCCCGCGAAGGGAAAGGCGTCGAGCAGCACCGGGCCGATCTGGTCGTCCAGCGCCTTGCGCACCAGCGCGCGGGCGCGGTGCAGCCGGGTCTTGATGGTTTCTGGTCGCACGCCAAGCAGTTCGGCGGTTTCTTCGATGCTCAATCCCTCGATGACGCGCGCCACGAACACCATCCGGTAGACATCGGGAAGACTGTCGGTTGCCCGTTCGACAAGCTCAAGGATCTGCCGTTGCGCCATCGTCCGCTCCGGATCGTCGCTCGGGTTGAGGGGAAACCGGATGATTTCGGCTTGCGGGTTTTCAGGCATCGCTACCATTCGCCGCCTTTTGCGCAAACGGCCGAGCGCTTCGTTGATGACGATACGCGATAGCCACGTGGCGAGCGAGGCATCGCCGCGAAAGGACTCGAGATGGGCAAAGGCACTGACATAGGCCTCCTGGACGATGTCCTCGGCCTCGCTGTCGTTACGCACGACGCCTCGGGCGATGCGGTAGAGCCTTTGGTTGTGCGTCTTGATGATGGTGCGGAATGCATCGCTATCACGTGCCAGCGCGCGGCCGACAAGCTGCATGTCGCCGGAAGCGGCGGGCGTTGCCGTCAACGCAGCAGGCATGGCCGATCTCCTGATAGGCTTCTCATCGGACATTGGATGAATCGGCCGACAAAAGGTTCCCGACCGATCCGCCGGCCGGCCTCGATCCGTTTCAAGCGCCGGCAGAGGCTATTCTAACGCCTCCACCACACCGGCGTCTCTATTTTGTAGACGCCGTGTCATCGGCTGATCGGTCGCCATGACATCACTCAGGATCGCAATTTTTCCAAGCTGTTACGCCGATTTCCTGACTCAGCCTGGAAAGGTGCTTGGCTCAGGCCTGTGCGGCCGCCGCCAGCCCGCGCGCCAGGTCGGCCCTCAAATCCTCGACATCCTCGAGCCCGATCTGCAAGCGCACCAGCGGCCCGTCATACGGGCCCTTGGCGATTGTGCGGTCGCCAAGGAATACCGGCACGGCAAGGCTCTCATAGCCGCCCCAGGAATAGCCGAGGCCGAAAAACTTCAACGCGTCGAGGAAGGCGTGCTGCTGCTTCTGTCCGCCGCCCGCGAGAACGATCGAGAAGATGCCGCTCGATCCGCAAAAATCGCGCTTCCACATGGCGTGGTCGGGATGACTGGGCAGCCCGGGATGCAGCACCTGCGCTACGCCCGGCTGACCCTCGAGCCAGCCGGCGAGGGCAAGCGCGCTCTTTTGATGATGCTCCAGCCGCACACCCATCGTGCGCAGGCCGCGCAGCACCTGGTAGACGTCGTCCGGCCCCGCGCAGCAGCCCATCGTGTTGAACGTCTCGCAAAGCTGCTTCCAGCAGTCCGCATTGGCCGACACGGTGCCGAGCAGCACGTCGGAATGGCCGGCCGGGTATTTCGTCGCCGCGTGGATCGAGATGTCGACGCCATGGTCGAGCGGGCGAAAGTAGAGCGGCGTCGCCCAGGTGTTGTCCATCATGACGATGGCGCCGGCGGCGTGTGCTGCCTTGGCGATGGCCGGTATGTCCTGCACCTCGAAGGTGTTGGAGGCCGGCGATTCGGTGAGTACCACCTTGGTGTTGGGCCTGAGCAGCGCCGCAATGCCGGCGCCGACGCGGGGCTCGTAATATTCGACCTCGATGCCCAGCCGCTTCAGCATCGTGTCGGCGAAATTGCGGGTCGGATGATAGACGGAATCGACGATCAGCAGATGATCGCCGGCCGACAGGAAGGCGAGCAGCGGCAGCACCACGGCCGCCAGGCCGGACGGCACCGCGACCGTGCCGGCGGAGCCTTCCAGCGCATCGATGGCGCTGGTCAGCGCATCGGTGGTCGGGGTGCCGCGCGTGCCGTAGGTGTATTTCTGGCTGCGCGCCGCCATTGTCGCGGCATTGGGATAGAGCACGGTCGAGGCATGCACGACCGGCGGATTGACGAAGCCGAAATAGTCATGCGGGTTGTTGCCGGAATGGGCGAGCCGCGTGTTGATGCCCATCTCGCTGCCGTCTTTTGCCATTGCTTTTTATCCCATGAGTAGGTCGTTAGCCATAGTGCGGCGGCATTGGCCGCGCAACCGCACCGCACTCGCCAGGCCAAGGTCTTGAATATGCCAATTCAGCAATGCGCCGTAGATCCTCTGGACGGCTGCCAGGTGCGCTTGGCAAGTCACGGTCCGACTTTGCCGGCTTTATTGGCGCGCTGACCAATTTGCGAGCGCGTTTGTCTGCAATTTCAGGCATTTCAGGCGGTTGGTTTTCAAAGTCTTTCGGATTTGGTCATTTCCCTTGACCTCACAGGAATAATCGCCTTCGATGTTGTTCGTGAATGGGAGGCAGCGCGTCGGTTACGATGCGGGATTCCGGTAATGGGCCGGGATACATAGCTGCGTTCACACGGGAAAAAGTCAGGTTCGCCTGGAAAAAACAGAAAAGGGTCTGTGGGTCATGAAACACATTGCAATCGGCGTTTTGGGCGCCGCCGCGTTTGGATTCGCGGCTTCGGCGGCTTCGGCGGCCACGCTCGACGATGTCAAAGCGAAGGGCTTCATCCAATGCGGCGTCTCGACCGGTCTGGCCGGCTTCTCGGCGCCGGACGACAAGGGTGAGTGGCAAGGCATCGACGCGGACTTCTGTCGCGCTGTGGCAGCCGCCGTGTTCGGCGATGGCACCAAGGTGAAGTTTACGCCGCTCAGCGCCAAGGAGCGGTTTACCGCTCTGCAGTCGGGCGAGATCGACATCCTGTCGCGCAATACCACCTGGACCATCAATCGCGACACCGCACTCGGCCTGAACTTCATCGGCACGACTTATTACGACGGCCAGGGCTTCATGATCAACGCCAAGAAGCTACCGGGCGTGAACTCGGCGCTGCAGCTTTCGGGCGCGGCGGTCTGCGTGCAGAGCGGCACCACGACCGAGCTCAACCTTGCCGACTATTTCAAGTCGAACAAGATGGAGTACAATCCTGTCGTCTTCGAAAAGCTGGAAGAGGTTAACGCCGCCTATGACGCCGGCCGCTGCGACGTATACACCACCGACCAGTCGGGCCTCTATGGCATCCGCCTGACGCTCGGTGCGCCGGCCGACCACGTCGTGTTGCCCGAGATCATCTCCAAGGAACCGCTTGGGCCGGCCGTACGCCAGGGCGACGACCAATGGTACCACATCGTCAAGTGGACCTATTTCGCGTTGCTCGACGCCGAGGAACTCGGCATCACCAAGGCCAATGTCGACGAGATGAAGAACTCGGACAGTCCAGAGATCAAGCGCGTGCTCGGCCAGGAAGCCGACACCAAGATCGGCACCGATCTCGGCGTCTCTAACGACTGGGTCGTCAACATCGTCAAGGCCGTCGGCAATTACGGCGAGATGTTCGAGCGTAATGTCGGCTCGGGCAGCCCGCTGAAGATCGCGCGCGGCATCAACGCGCTGTGGACCAAGGGTGGCCTGCAGTACGCTCCGCCGATCCGCTGATCGAAAATGGATCCGGAAGGCAGATCGTCTGCCTTCCGGTCTCTCTTTCCAGGGGACTGTCGAATGGCATCGCAGGAAGTTCTTCGCGAGGAGCCAAGCCGCGGTTCCTTCATCAATGATCCTCGTGTCCGCGGAATATTCTTTCAAGCGCTGGTCCTCGTCCTGCTGGTAGCGGGGGTCTGGTGGGTTACCCACAACGTCATCGTCAATCTGACGCGCTTGCACATCGCTTCCGGCTTTGGCTTCCTCAGGGGCCGCGCCGGCTTCGACATCAGCGAAAGCGCGATCGCATATTCGTCGGATTCGACCTATTTCCGAGCCATCCTGGTTGGCTTCATCAACACCGTGATCGTTGCCGTCGTCGGCATCATCACCGCGACCATTATCGGTTTCATCGTCGGCATCGGCCGGCTTTCGCGCAACTGGCTGATCAGGAAGATCTGCACGGTCTATGTCGAGGTCTTCCGCAACATCCCGCCGCTGCTGGTCATCTTCTTCTGGTATTCCGGCGTGCTCGCCGTGCTGCCGCCGCCGCGCGAGAGCATTAATTTGCCGTTCGGCTCCTTTCTCAACCAGCGCGGCTTCTATTTTCCGCGCGCTGTCTGGGGCGAGGGCTCCTGGCTGATCCTGGTCGCCCTGCTCCTCGCCCTTGCCATGGCCTGGTTCGTCGCCCGCAAGGCGCGGCAGCGGCAGATGGCGACGGGTCAGCCGTTCCCGGTGCTGTGGACATCCATAGCGTTGATCGTCGGCCTGCCGCTGCTGGCCTACGCGCTGAGCGGCTTTCCTCTGACCTTCGAATTCCCGAAACAATCGACTTTCAACCTGGTCGGTGGCTTTCAGGTCAGACCGGAGTTCCTGTCACTCTATCTGGCGTTGTCCTGCTATACGGCCGCCTTCATCGCCGAGATCGTGCGCGCCGGCATCAGGGGCGTCAGCACGGGCCAGACCGAGGCGGCCGCGGCACTCGGGCTGCGCTCGGGATCGATCCTCAGGCTTGTCGTCGTGCCGCAGGCGATGCGCATCGTTATTCCGCCGCTGACCAGCCAGTATCTGAACTTGACCAAGAACTCTTCACTCGCCATCGCCATCGGCTATCCGGACCTGACGGCGACTGCCGGCACTGTCTTGAACCAGACCGGGCAGGCGGTTGAAGGCGTGGTGATCATGATGGCTGTCTATCTCGCGCTCAGCCTGATCACGTCGGCGATCATGAACGTCGTCAATGCCAGGATGGCGCTGGTGGAGAGGTAGGGCCATGCAGGAACACGACATGTCCTGGGTGCGGACTGAGATGGCGCTGGCCCAACCGGCGCCGTCGAGCGAGCGTGGCCTCACCGCCTGGATCCGCAAGAACCTGATTGCCACCACGGGCGACACCATTCTCACCATCGTTGGCATTGCGCTGGTCGCTGTGATCCTGCCCCAAATCATCAATTGGGCCTTCATCAACGCCCAGTGGACTGGACCGGACCGCTCGGTCTGCGCCACCGTGGCGCAAGGCGGCATCCAGCCGGATGGCTGGACCGGTGCTTGCTGGGCATTCGTCAACGCCAAGTTCGGCCAGTTCATGTTCGGCACCTATCCTATCGAGGAGCGTTGGCGGCCGATCGTGGTGGCCATCCTGTTCGTGGCACTGCTGGTGCCGTTGCTCATTCCGCGCATACCGCGCAAGGGGCTGAATGCCATTCTTCTCTTTTTTGTACTGCCGGTCGTCGCCTTCGTTCTGCTGGTCGGCGGCATGTTCGGCCTGCCGCATGTCGAGACTTCGCGTTGGGGTGGACTGCTGGTGACGCTCAGCCTGTCGTTCGTCGGCATTGCCGTGTCGCTGCCGATCGGCATCGTGCTGGCGCTTGGCCGGCGCTCGAACATGCCGATAGTCAAGCTGCTGTGCGTGATCTTCATCGAGACGGTACGCGGCATCCCGCTGATTACGGTGCTGTTCTTTGCCAGCGTGATGCTGCCCCTGTTCCTGCCGGCCGGCGTCAGCTTCGACAAGTTCCTGCGCGCGCTGATCGGCGTGTCGCTGTTTGCCGCCGCCTACATGGCCGAAGTGGTGCGTGGCGGCCTGCAGGCGATCCCCAAAGGCCAGTATGAGGGCGCCGATTCGCTCGGCCTCAGCTACTGGCAGAAGATGGGCCTGGTCGTCATGCCGCAGGCGCTGAAGCTGGTCATTCCCGGCATCGTCAACACCTTCATCGGCATGTTCAAGGACACCAGCCTGGTCATCGTCATCTCCATGTTCGACCTCCTCGGCATCGTCAAGCAGAACTTCTCCGACGCCAATTGGGCGACGCCGCAGACGGCCAGATCCGGCCTGGTGTTCGCGGCGTTCATCTTCTGGCTGTTCTGCTTCGGCATGTCGCGCTATTCAATGTACACGGAACGCCGTCTCGACACCGGCCACAAACGCTAAAAAGGGGACCTTGTCATGGCCATAGAAAACGCCGTCAGCGCGGAAGAGATCAAGGTCAATGCCGCCAAGATGCACATTTCCACCACCGATGTCGCCATCGACATCATCGCCATGCACAAATGGTACGGCGAATTCCATGTGCTGAAGGACATCAATCTAAAGGTGATGCGCGGCGAGCGGATCGTCATCTGCGGCCCGTCGGGCTCCGGCAAATCGACGATGATCCGCTGCATCAACCGGCTGGAGGAACACCAGAAGGGCAAGATCATAGTCGACGGCAAGGAACTGACCAACGATCTGAAGAAGATCGACGAGGTGCGTCGCGAGGTCGGCATGGTGTTCCAGCACTTCAACCTGTTCCCGCATCTGACCATTCTGGAGAATTGCACGCTGGCGCCGATCTGGGTGCGCAAGATGCCGCGGAAACAGGCCGAGGAAATCGCCATGCATTTCCTCAAGCGCGTCAAGATCCCGGAACAGGCCAACAAATATCCCGGCCAGCTTTCCGGCGGCCAGCAACAGCGCGTGGCGATCGCCCGCTCGCTGTGCATGAATCCGCGCATCATGCTGTTCGACGAGCCGACCTCGGCTCTCGATCCGGAAATGATCAAGGAAGTGCTGGAGACGATGGTCGGGCTGGCCGAGGAGGGCATGACCATGCTCTGCGTCACCCACGAAATGGGCTTTGCGCGCAAAGTCGCCAACCGGGTGATCTTCATGGACCAAGGCCAGATCGTCGAGCAGAACACGCCGGCCGAGTTCTTCGACCACCCGCGCCATGAGCGCACGAAGCTGTTCCTGTCGCAGATCCTGCACTGATCTGTACGCCGGTTCGGGACAAGACCGGCGGATCACGCCTCTGTGTCTTGCTGGCTTCGCGCGTATTCGACGAGCGCTGACCGTGCGCTGCGCGATAAAATAGCAAGCGTGCTTCAGGCCGTTCGAGTGGTCACATTGCAACCTGGTAACTAAGGCCGGCACGGATCATAAGCGCGCCGGCTGCGTTCATTGCCATTGGGAGTTGTATAACGAGCCGCGTGGGCGCGTGCGGCGGCAGGTCACGGGTTCATCCTGATGCTCATCCAACCGATCGATTATTTCCTCGTCGTCTGGTTCGCGCTGGCGCTGGCTTCGACGCTTTACGTCGGCTTCGACCAATATCGCAACAATCCCGAGCCGGTGGTGATGAAATGGGGCTTCATCCTGGTCACCCTCTATATGGGTCCGCTCGGCTTGCTGCTCTACGTGCTCGCCGACAAGGAGCCCCGGCCGGGCGAGCATGAACTCTTCACCCGGCCGCTCTGGAAGCAGGGCGTCGGCTCCACCATCCACTGCGTCGCCGGCGATGCCACCGGCATCATTCTTGCCGCCGCCGTCACGGCGGCGCTCGGCCTGCCGATGTGGATCGACCTGATCGTCGAATATCTCGCCGGCTTTGCCTTCGGCCTGTTCATCTTCCAGTCGCTGTTCATGAAATCGATGATGGGCGGCACCTATTGGGAGAACGTCCGCAAGAGCTTCCTGCCCGAGTTTATCTCCATGAACTTCATGATGGCCGGCATGGCGCCGGTCATGAGCTTCCTGATGATGGGCCGCGACATGCGCGCGATGGAACCGACGGAGCTGCTGTTCTGGGGCGTGATGTCGATCGGCGTCATCGCCGGTTTTGCGCTTGCCTATCCGGCCAATGTCTGGCTGGTCGCCCGGGGGCTGAAGCATGGGCTGATGACGCAGCGTGCGCAGGCAGCCGGCATCGATGTCCGGGAGCAGCCTGCCACGAGGCAACATGCGCAGATACAAATGCAGCAGGCCGACGCCAGCGGCCATCGCGGGCAGCACCACGATATGGTTTCCCACAAAGGCAAAGGCGGCGGCCATCACATGGAGACGGATGCCACGACGCCGCAGGTCGCTGCCCTGGGTGCCGTCTCCCTGCTGGCGCTCGCCATCGGCATGGTCGCGCCGGCGAACTGGCTGAACCTGACGCTGTCGGCACGCGACGTCGGCGGGGTGATCATGCCGCAAGGCATGATCATGGATCGCGACACGCCGGCCGATACGATGCGTGACATGGCCGCTACCGATCCACGCCTCGTGGCCGCCTCTTATGGCCTGACGGCAAGGGGCGACCAGGAACTGCCGTTTCGGATGGAGAACGGCATCAAGGTGTTCGAGCTCAGGCCTTCAGTGGTCCGCTGGCAGATCCTGCCGGACGTCGCGGTCGACGCCTATGCCTATAACGGCCAGATTCCCGGTCCGCGAATTCACATTCGCCAGGGCGATCGGGTCAGGATCAACGTCACCAACGGCCTGCCTGAGGAAACGACAGTGCATTGGCATGGCTTGATCTTGCCGAACCAGATGGATGGGCCGGCCGAAATCACGCAGGCGCCGATCGAGCCCGGGCAATCCTATTCATACGAATTCACCGCGACCCAGCACGGAAGCTATTTCTATCATCCCCATGCCAAGCCGGACCGGACCCAGGCGCTTGGCCTCTACGGTGCGCTGATCATCGATCCCGCCAATCCTGCCGACGAGGTCGCGGCCGACCATGATTACGTCATCCAGCTTCAGGAATGGCTGGTGCGGGAAGGGCTGACCTACCCGTCGATGCCGATGGACGGCGGCATGCCGAATTTCTTCACCATCAACGGCAAGGCCTATCCCTCGACCGAGACGATCCCGATGAAGGTCGGCGAGGCGCTCAAGGTGCGGTTCATCGGCACCAACAACGGCTTCATCCATCCGATGCATATCCATGGCGGACCGTTCGAGGTCGTTGCCCGCGACGGCGAGACGGTCCCCGCTTCGGGTCGTTTCCTTGCCGATACGATCAACGTCGGGCCGGGTCAGCGCTACGACGTGATCTGGAAGGCGCAGCGTCCGGGCAAATGGCTGATCCATTGCCACATCCCGCATCACACCACGAACAACAATGTCGAGGAGAAGGGCGGCGGCGGGCTGATGGTCGTGATCGATGTGACATGACCGGCGTCGCCTAGGCTCGTTCCAGCCGGTGCACCGGCCCGGACGCCATGCAGTGGCTGGGGCCAAATTTTCTCTCAAGCTGAGGTGATCTGCCAGACAGCGACGCCGGCAAGGGCGAGACCGGCGCCGCCCTCGATGGCCCGGGAGATGGTTTCGAACAGCCGTGGCTGGCGCGCGAAAAACTGTACAAGCCGTTCCCGAAACACGATCGACAACACGGCGACGCAGGACAGCGTCAGCGCCACGCCGACCATCATGGTGATGGCAAACAGGACGCCCGCTGCCGGAACACCCCTGGACATCGCGAAAGTCATCGCGAAAAGCGTAAGCGGACATGGGATCAGGCCCGCCATGACGCCGACAGCCTCGCCCTCGTGCCTGTGGTGATGGCTGTGGCTCAAAGCGCGCCAGAGCATCCAGATGCCAATGAGGCCGAGCAGCCCGCGACTGATGTGCTCCAGAAGCGGAGCGCGGCCGACGCTGCCCAATGCTATTGAGACCAGTGGCAGCGAGAGAGCCGCAATCAGAACGGCAATCGTCACATGCGTGAACGATAGCGTGATAGATACGAGCAGACCACGCGAGACCTTCGCATCCGAACCGGCAAGATAAGTCGCCAGGACGGCCTTGCTGTGCCCCGGCGTCAGCGCATGGGCAGCCCCGAACAGGACGCCCATCGGCAGGAAGGCCATGAACGCCAGCCAATTGCCTCCGGCCGCAAGCAGCTTGATCTGTTCGCCGAGCGTCAGATAGATCGTGCGCTGAAATTCGACGAGCGTCTGGAACATCGGACGAGACTAGCAGAAAATCGGCGAGCGTCAGTGCATGTGGCCGTGGTCATGCGTGTGCTCATGCGGATGGTCGTTCTCTCCACGTTCCGTTGAAAACCGCACATTCGCCTCAGCCAGGGCGGGCATATGCTGGGATAGTTCGTCCTTCAGCGCTGCGGCGATCTTGTTGGCCGCCGACAGCGGCAGGGTTTCGTCCGCGGCAATTGCGATGTCGGCGTGCAATCTATGACCGATCCAGCGCGCCTTGGCATCGACAATGCGCGCGCCCGGAACATGCTCGGCGGCATGTCGGATTTCGTCTATCACACCGGGTTCGATTCCATCCAGCATGCGGGTCAGCACCGAGCGGGCCGATTGCCAGACGATACCGAAGATCGCAATCGTGATCAGCAGGCCGACGATCGGATCGGCCAAGGAAAAGCCAAACCAGACGCCGATGGCTCCGATGACCACGGCAAGGCTGGTAAGTCCATCTGTGCGGGCGTGGTAGCCGTCGGCAATCAGTGCCGCGCTGTTGATTTCGCGGCCGACGCGGATACGGAACACGGCAACCGCCTCGTTGCCGAGGAAGCCGACAATGCCCGCCGCCGTTAGCCAGCCGAGGTGTGTCACCACTTGTGGATTGATCAGCCTGTCGATGGCTTGGTAGGCGGCGACTACAGCGCTGAACAGGATGATGAGCACGATGATGATGCCGGCCAGATCCTCGACCCGGCCCAAGCCATAGGTGAAGATCCGCGACGGCTTGCGCCGCGCCAGAACGAACGCAATCCAGAGCGGGATCGCCGTGGTCGCGTCGCCGATGTTATGGATCGTGTCGGCCAGCAATGCCACGCTCCCCGACAACGCAACCACGACCATCTGCAATGCCGCGGTGATGGCCAGGATCACGAACGACCATTTGATTGCCCAGATGCCCCGGTCGGTGGTGGCAATTGTCGCGTCGATGACGCCATGGCTGTGACCGTGCGGACCGTGATCGCCGTGATGATGTGCGGCGTGCGAGCCGAACCCGAGCCAGTCCAGAATGCGGGCTACGATGGCATTCATAGATATTTCGCCAGCTGCTTGAGTTCCGCCAGCGAGTTGCCGCCGGTTTCGACGCTGTCGGTCAGGCAATGCTCGATGTGATCGTTGATCAGCTCGCGCTTGGCGCTGCTGATGGCCCTTTCGACGGCATGAAGCTGCTGCGCCAGGTCAACGCAAGGGCGATGCGCCTCGATCATCGCCAGCACCGCCGCAAGGTGGCCTTGCGCGCGCTTCAGGCGCTTTATGATGGAAGGATGCGAGGCGTGGAGGTGATCTGACATGCTTGAGCATATCCTCCCGGGGAGGATACGCGTCAAGCTCTAAGTCAGCTGTGCAACATTCGGAGGGGCTTCACCTTGAGCATTGCTTGTTCTATGCCTTTCCCATGAAGAAGCTTGCCCGTTTTCTTGGCCTGCTGGTCGTTGCAGCAGTCCTTGCGGTGGCGCTGGGCACGCTGCTGCCGCGCCCGCTCTGGCCGGCGGCCGTTGCCGATCCGATCGGCACAAGCCACCGTATCCTGGTGCTGCAAAATCCGATCCACACCGACATCGCCATCCCGGTCGACGACGATGTGCGCCGGCGCTTCCATTTCCTGGTCGATGCCGGCATTCCCGCTGACATGGCGGAAGTCCGCTACATCGTCTTCGGCTGGGGCGGCCGCGCCTTCTATCTCGAGACGCCGACCTGGTCGGAACTGAAGGCAGTGCCGGTGATGAAGGCGCTGACCGTCGATGCCTCGGTGATGCATGTCGACATTTCAGGCGAAATCGCCGAGCCGCATCCCGACCTCGCCGGCTTCGACATCGGCGAGGAGCGGTTTACGGCGCTGCTCGATTACATTGCGGGAAGCTTCCGGCAGGGACCGAACGGGGCCATGCCGATCGAGAATGCGGCGTATTCCCGTTTCGATCGTTTCTTCGAAGGCAATGGCCGTTTCAACGCGCTGGTCGGCTGCAACACCTGGGCGGCGGCGGCACTGCGCATCGCCGGGCTGCGCACCGGCTGGTGGAACCCGCTGCCGGCATCGCTCGGCCTGTCGATGCGGCTTTACAATTGACCGGGCGACTTAGGACCGCCGAACGTCCTACGTCCGCCAGCCGTAGAGCCAGTCGAGATCGGCGGCGAGCTTTTCGGGTGAGCGCATCGCCAGGAACAGGTTGCGGGCCATCGCCACCGGCCCGGTCGCATGCCAGGCGAGGCGGTTGATGGCGCCACGGCGGGCGACCTGGGCGACGCGCGGCCGCCGCGCCTGTTCCCAGGCGACAAGCGCCCCCTCAAGATCGGCTGTGGAGGCCGCAACGAAGCCGGCAAGCGTCGCCGCGTCCTCGATCGCCATCGCCGCGCCCTGTGCGGCAAACGGCGTCATCGCGTGCGCCGCATCGCCGATCAGCGCGATGCCTTGCGGCGTCGTCCACCGCCGCTGCTCGACAATGTGGATCGGCCATGCCGTCCACGGCGCCGCCTCGTTCGCCAGGCGAACCAGCGCCGGCGCGGCACCGCGCATGGCGCTGGCGAGGCTGGCGGGGTCGGCATACCCCGACCAGCCTTCGGCGATGCGCTCGCCCTTGGTGAAGGCAGCGAGGTTGAAGGCAGTGCCACGGCTGACCGGATAGGCGACCATATGGAAGCCTGGATGGAGGAATGCGGTAACGCAATCGGGCGCACCGATCGCCCTGAAGGCTTGTCCGGCAAGGCTGTCCGCGGCCACCGTGGCGCGCCAGGCAAGCTCGCCCGAAAACCGGCTTCTCCGGAAATCGGCTGCGTTGCGGGCAAGCGTTTCTCGCACCGACGACCAGACGCCATCGGCGCCGATCAAAAGACAGCCAGCCTCGACCGTGTCGCCATCAGCCGATGCAGTGACGGTAACACCTTTCGATCCGGCTGCGATGTCGGTCACCCGCGCGCCGGCGATCAGATCGATACCGGGCTGCTCCGAAACTCGCTGCATCAGCGCTGACTGCAGATCCGCGCGGTGGGCAACGAGATAGGGCGCTCCCCAGCGCGTGTCGGCCGCCTGGCCAAGCGGTACGCGCGCCAGCTTGCGCAGCGTGGCGGCATCCTTGAGCACGACCGCCTCCGGGCGCACCGACGTCGGCAGCAGCCGATCGAGTACGCCGAGCTGCCGTAGGATGCGCGTCGCGTTGGGCGAAAGCTGGATACCGGCGCCGGCAGCCTCGAGGTGCTGCGCCTGTTCGAACAGTTTTACGCGATAGCCGCGCTCGGCGAAGGCCAGTGCCGCGGTCAGCCCGGCGACGCCCGCCCCGGCGATGACCACCTGCCGGGACTGCGTTTCCTGCATCAGGCTTGTCGCGGAAGAATCAGGCGGCCTGGTCGATATAGAGGCAGCCCGGCGGCTGCGTTTCCAATGCCTTCAGTTTCGGCGAATAGCGATAGAGCGTCGAGCAATAGGGGCAGACCTTTTCATTGTCGTCGCCCATGTCGAGAAATACATGCGGATGGTCGAAAGGCGGATTGGCGCCGGTGCACATGAATTCCTTGACGCCGATGTCGATTGCCGGATAGCCCGCATCGTTCTGGAAATGGGGAATGGAACCGCCTGCCATCGTCGTCTCCTGATCTTGTCGATTGCATCTGGATCATAACCCGTCTCTTTGCAAGATCGATGAAATGAAACTGTCGCAAAAGCCTGTCAGAGGATAAGTTAAGCCGGTTAAGGCTATGGTCGTCGAACGGTGTGGGAAGAGCGGAAACCATGAACGAACTGAAGCCGGTGCAGAACGAATTCATCACCGTCGAGGCGGCGAGCCGCGAAGGCGGCAATCCCGACCGCTTCGTCAACCGCGAGTTTTCCTGGCTGCAATTCAACCGGCGCGTGCTCGAAGAGTCGCTGAACGCCAACCATCCGCTGCTCGAGCGTGTTCGCTTCCTGTCGATATCGGCCGCCAACCTCGACGAGTTCTTCATGGTCCGCGTCGCCGGTCTTGCCGGCCAGGTGCGCGAAGGCATCGTGCTGAAGAGCCCGGATGGGCGCACTCCCGAGCAGCAGCTCGAACAATTGCTGCGCGAGGTCGAGCGCCTGCAGGAGGACCAGCAGAACAGCCTTTCGGCGCTGATGCTGCTGCTCGACAAACAAGGCATCGAAAGCATCACCCGCGATGCGCTGACCAAGGACGAGAAGACCTGGCTCGAGGACCATTTCCAGGAGCAGGTATTTCCGGTCCTGACGCCGCTGTCGATCGACCCGGCGCATCCGTTTCCGTTCATTCCCAATCTCGGTTTCTCGATGGCGCTGCAATTGCGCCATCGCAAGAACGGCGAGGAAATGAGCGCGCTTCTGCGCCTGCCGGTGGCGCTGAGGCGCTTCATCCGTTTGCCGGATCGCAAGCATCATGTCCGCTTCATTCCACTCGAAGAGGCGGTCAGTCTCTATATCGGCAAGCTGTTCCCCGGCTATGAGGTCAAGGGCTCCGGCACGTTCCGCATCATCCGCGACAGCGATATCGAGGTCGAGGAAGAATCAGAGGATCTGGTGCGGCTGTTCGAGACGGCGCTGAAGCGCCGACGCCGCGGCTCGGTCATCCGCATCGAGTTCGACAAGCTGATGCCGGCCGAATTGCGCGATTTCGTCGCCGGCGAGCTCGGCGTCTCGGCAAGCCGCATCAGCGTGCTCACCGGTCCGCTGGCGCTCAGCCAGATCTCGGAGATCGTCGCCGTCGCCCGCGACGATCTGAAATTCACCCCCTACAATCCGCGCTTTCCCGAGCGCATCCGCGAGCATGGCGGCGATTGTTTTGCGGCGATCCGCGAGAAGGACATCATCGTCCACCATCCTTACGAATCTTTCGACGTGGTGGTGCAGTTCCTGCGCCAGGCAATGGCCGACCCGGAAGTGGTGGCGATCAAGCAGACGCTCTACCGCACCTCCAACGACAGCCCGATCGTACGCGCTCTGGTCGACGCCGCCGAGGCCGGCAAGTCGGTGACGGCGCTGGTCGAGCTCAAGGCGCGCTTCGACGAGGAGGCCAACATCCGCTGGGCCCGCGACCTCGAACGCGCCGGCGTCCAGGTCGTCTTCGGCTTTCTCGAACTGAAGACCCATGCGAAGATGTCGCTGGTGGTGCGGCGCGAGGATGGCAGGCTGCGCAATTACGTGCATCTGGGCACCGGCAACTACCACCCGGTCACGGCACGCATCTACACCGACCTGTCCTTCTTCACCACCGATCCGACGATCGCGCGCGATGTCGCCCAATTGTTCAACTTCATCACCGGCTATGCCGAGCCGGCCGAGCAGATGCGGCTGGCCATCTCGCCGTTTACGCTGCGCGACCGCATCCTCCAGCACATTTCGGATGAGATCAGCCACGCGCTGGAGGGCAGGCCGGCCCGCATCTGGATGAAGATGAACGCCTTGGTCGACCCGATCGTCATCGATGCGCTCTACGATGCCAGCCGCGCCGGCGTCGAGATCGATCTCGTCGTGCGCGGCATCTGCTGCCTGAGACCGCAGGTGCCCGGCCTATCGGAGAACATTAGGGTGAAGTCGATCGTCGGCCGTTTCCTCGAGCACAGCCGCATCTATTGCTTCGGCAACGGCCACGGCCTGCCCTCGGACGGGGCGATCGTCTATATCTCCTCGGCCGATCTGATGCCGCGCAATCTCGACCGCCGCGTCGAGACCATGGTGCCGATCACCAATCCAACTGTGCATGAGCAGGTGCTCGGCCAGATCATGCTCGGCAACATCATGGACAACCAGCAAAGTTTCGACGTATTGGCTGACGGAACCTCCCGGCGCGTTGTGCTGGAGGAGGGCGAGGAACCGTTCAACGCGCAGGAATATTTCATGACCAATCCGAGCCTGTCCGGACGGGGCGATGCGTTGAAGTCGCATGCGCCCAAGCGCATCGCGCAGTTCAAGCGCCGCAAGAAACAGAACGCAGCGACGGGCTGATGATTTCAGCGTCCCAGGGCCGGCTTCAGGACCGCCGACCGCTGTCCATCATCGATATCGGATCGAACTCGATCCGTCTTGTCATCTATGAAGGACTGGCGCGCTCGCCGACCTTGCTGTTCAACGAAAAGATGCTGGCCGGCCTCGGCCGCGGCATCGTTTCGACCGGAAAGCTCGATCCCGAGGCGGTGACGCGCTCGATGGAAGAGTTCCGCCGCTTCCGCGCGCTCTCCGACCAGGCCGGCGCCGAGCGCATATATGTGCTGGCGACCGCCGCCGCTCGCGAGGCCGTCAACGGCCCCGACTTCATCCACCGCGCCGAGGATGTGCTCAAGACCGAGATCCAGGTGCTGAGCGGCCGCGAGGAAGCCCATTATTCGGCGCTCGGCGTCATTTCCGGTTTCCATCCGGCCAACGGCATTGCCGGCGACCTTGGCGGCGGCAGCCTCGAGCTGATCGATATTGACGGTGAGACGATCGGTGACGGCATCACGCTGCCGTTGGGCGGCTTGCGCCTGCAGGACATGGCGAAGAACTCGCTGATCCAGGCGGCAAGGATCACGCGCGAGCAACTGGCGCGGGCGAAATTGCTGAAGGGCGGGCAGGGCAGGGCGTTCTACACGGTCGGCGGCACCTGGCGAAACCTCGCCCGGCTGCACATGGAAATGACCAACTACCCGCTCGGCGTCATGCACCATTACGAGATCGGCATCGAAAGCGCCGCGAACTTCCTCCGGCAGGTTGCCAAGGCCGAGATCGACAAGATCAAAGGCATCGAGGGCATCTCCAAGAACCGCCGCTCGCTGCTGCCCTATGGCGCCATCGTGCTGCAGGAGATCATGGCGGCGATGCAGCCGTCGAAGATCATCGTGTCGGCGCTGGGCGTGCGCGAGGGCTTTCTCTATTCGCTGCTCGACAAGGCCGAGCAGAAAGCCGATCCGCTGATCTCGGCGGCGGAAGAGCTTGCCCGCCTGCGCTCGCGCTCGGTCGACCACGCGCATGAGCTTGTCGAGTGGACCGGCAAGGCCTTCTCTGCCTTCGGCATCGACGAAACCAGGGACGAGGCGCGCTACCGCCACGCCGCCTGCCTGCTCGCCGATATCGGCTGGCGTGCCCATCCCGAATATCGCGGCAAGCAATCGCTGAACATCATCGCCCACGCCTCGTTCATCGGCGTCGACCATCCCGGCCGCGCCTTCCTGGCGCTTGTCAGCCTGTTTCGCCACGAGGGCGTGTTCAATGAAGCCGCGCCGGAAATCCGCGGACTGGCGACGCCGCGCTATCTCGAGCGCGCCCGCGTCTTGGCGGCGTTGCTGCGCGTCGTCTATTTGCTGAGCGCGGCAATGCCCGGCGTCATGCCGCGGCTGAAATGGGAAAACCGCGGCAATGGCGTGCTGGCGCTGGTGCTGCCGGCAGCACTGGCCGATCTTTACGGCGAGCGGCCCGCCGGCCGGCTGGCACAACTGGCAAGGGTCACCAATCGCCGGCTGGTGCTGGCGGTCGAGGGCGGGCCTAGCATGTCTGTCAAATAGACGCCCGCGCTGTCGCGTCGCGACCGTTGAGGAAAGAAGGGAAACGCCGTGAAATCCAGGCAGGTTCTTCAGCTGTTGGTTGCGGCGATCTTCGTCCTCTTCGCGGGCGCCGCCAGTGCCCAGACGCTGTACACCCTGTCCGTCGTGGCCAAGGGGACGTTCGATCTGGATCGACATTATCCCAAAGAGCCGGGCGTCAGAACGCCATTCAATTTTCATAGAATGCTTCGCGCACCCAAAAACAGAGAGAAAATAAACTACTTCGTGTTCAAGCCGAGCGCCGACATATTCAAGCTCATGAAATCCCTCTCGAAGAGCGATTTATTCTCACGCCTCGAGCCGTGTTCGAGAGGGGTCGATCGAACTCTTTCCGACAAGGCTCAGACCATCGGCGGGTCGATCAAGCCCATCGTGGGTCGGTCCGATCTGTTACCATACGTGAAGAGACAAGAACTGATTCAATCAGATGGTTATGTGTACGTCGCCATTGACAGCAATCTTCGAAATTACGTCAAGGACCCAAACGATTTTGGATCCGAGTGGGTGGCAATGGCGGTAAAGAAGAAACAGCTCTGTCTGTATGTGGGAGTGGGGGAGATGGGGTTCCGCGGTTTTGCGTCGGTGCCCGTCAATATAAGTCGCCTCGCAAATTTCGTCTTCCTAGACACCAAGTAGACAGGTGCGGGTGGCGCTCAGGCGCGGGCTCCAAGCATTCTGCCGTCGGCCGACCATGCACCCGCGCCAGCCATCGCCAGCGCCAGAAAACCGCCTGATATCGCGATGTCCTTCATCAGCATCTGCGAATGCATGAAGGTCAGCGTCGGATCGCCGCCGCCCTGGCCATAGTGGCCGATGAACGCTGTCGCGACGCAAAAGGCGGCGAGCAGCAGCGCCACGATCGGCGTCTTGAAGCCGACGAGGATGAGCAGCCCGGCGATCAGTTCGAACAGCCCGGTGCCCCAGGCAGCCAGCGTCGGCAGCGGCAGGCCAAGGCCGGCGAAATAGCCGGTCGTGCCGGCAATGTCGGTCAGCGCGTGGAAGCCGGACGGCACGAACAGTGCGGCGAACAGCAGTCGGGAAAGCAAAAGCAGCGCATTGCGGGGCATGGTAACCTCCGTTGTCGGCCGGGTGGCCAAGAGCCCGATCCTAGCAGAATTCCGGTCAGCGGACCGACAGGCACAAACGACAACGAAAAAGGGGCGCGGAAAATTCCGCGCCCCTTTTGTTCAGGAAATGCTGGACTGCTTCAGCCGCGCTTGGCGTCGATCGAATACGCGCCTGGGCCCGAGGAGGCGAGCACGAGGAAGCCGCCGGCAATGCCGAGGTTCTTCATGAAATTGATCATCTGCATCTGATCGGCCCAGCCGGTGTGGGCGACCAGCGCGGTGGCGACGGTGAAAATCGCCATTACCCAGCCGACGATCCGGGTCTGGAAGCCGACGAGGATGGCCAGGCCGCCAAGCAGTTCGATAAGGCCGACGACAATGGCGGTCACCATCGGCAGCGGCAGGCCAAGGCTGCCGAAATAGCCGGCGGTGCCGGCAATCGCCGTCAGCTTGCCGAAACCCGAAAGCAGGAAGATGACCGAAAGCAGGATGCGGCCGAGCAGGATCGTGCCCGAGGCGCCGGCGGCGGTGCCGGAACCGGCAAACGAAGTATTGGCGGACGTGTTGGTGGACATGCGTAACTCTCCAGAAGGATTTGGCCAAACGGCTTGGGATACCCGTCTAGTTAGCGCAGGCCGACTGTTCACCAAAGATGCCAGATTGGTTACGGATTGTTCACCAAGGTAACGTTTTCGCGATCAACATGGGTGTTGAGATCCAGGCATATCAACGCCCTAGCCTGGATGCGTCATGTCCTCCGGCCGCACCAGCCGCTCATAATCGGCTTCGCTGACCAGCCCGGTGGCCAGCGCTTCCTGGCGCAGCGTGGTGCCGTTCTTGTGCGCCGCCTTGGCGATCTTGGCGGCGTTGTCGTAGCCGATCGTCGGCGCAAGCGCCGTCACCAGCATCAGCGAACGGTCGAGTGCTGCCTTGATGTTGTCTTCGCGGGCCTCGATGCCGACGACGCAATTGTCGGTGAACGACACGGAAGCGTCGGCCAGCAGCTGTACCGATTGCAGGAAACAATAGGCCATCAGCGGATTGTATACGTTGAGCTCGAAATGGCCCTGACTGCCGGCGAAGCTGATCGCCGCATTGTTGCCGAACACCTGCACGCAAACCTGCGTCATCGCCTCGCATTGGGTCGGATTGACCTTGCCTGGCATGATCGAGGAGCCCGGTTCGTTTTCCGGCAGCGACAATTCGCCGAGGCCCGAACGCGGGCCGGAGCCGAGCAGGCGGATGTCGTTGGCGATCTTGAACAGCGCCGCCGCGCAGGCATTGATGGCGCCGTGCGAGAAGACCATGGAATCATGGGCGGCCAGCGCCTCGAACTTGTTCGGCGCGGTGACGAAATCGATGCCGGTGATCGCGGCGATGCGCGCCGCCACCTTTTCGGCAAAACCGACCGGCGCATTGAGGCCGGTGCCGACCGCGGTGCCGCCCTGCGCCAGCTCCTGCAGGCCGGGCAGGGTCATTTCGATGCGCTTGACCGACGAGGCGACCTGCGCCGCGTAGCCGGAGAATTCCTGGCCAAGCGTCAGCGGCGTCGCGTCCTGGGTGTGGGTGCGGCCGATCTTGACGATGTGGGCGAAAGCCCTGGTCTTGGCCTCGAGTGCCGTATGCAAATGTCTTAGCGCCGGTAGCAGGTCGTGAGTGATGCGCTCGGCGCAGGCGATGTGCATGGCCGTCGGATAGGTGTCGTTCGACGACTGGCTCATGTTGACGTGGTCGTTGGGATGCACCGGCTTCTTCGATCCCATGACGCCGCCCAAAAGCTCGATCGCCCGGTTGGAAATCACCTCATTGGCGTTCATGTTGGACTGGGTGCCTGAGCCTGTCTGCCAGACGACCAGCGGGAAATGCTCGTTCAGCTTGCCGTCGATGACCTCCTGCGAGGCCTCGATGATGGCCTTGCCGATCGCCGGATCGAGCCGCTTCAGCTCCATATTGGCCTCCGCTGCCGCCCGCTTGACGATGCCCAGCGCCCGCACGATCGACGCCGGCTGTTTCTCCCAGCCGATCTTGAAATTGGCAAGCGAACGCTGCGCCTGCGCGCCCCAATAGCGGTCGGCGGCGACCTCGATGGGACCGAACGTGTCGGTTTCGGTTCTGGTCTCTGGCGCGCTCACGAAGTCTCTCCGGTTTGCAATTTGCAAACGGCGTATCGCGTTGCACAAATGCCTTCAAGCGGAGATTGCGGGTGACGGGAATGCAAATCGGTTGAAGGTGCTGGCAATCTCCCCACTTGAGGGGGAGATGTCGCCGAAGGCGACAGAAGGGGGCGGTCAGGTCTTGACGCAACTCCCATAGCGGACGGAACAGGCTGGTGTTCCACGCGAGACGACCCCTCTGGCCTGCCGGCCATCTCCCCCTCGAGGGGGGAGATCGCAACCTTACCCCGCCGTGTATCCTCCATCCACGGCGAAGATTCCGCCGCTGGTCCATGCCGCTTCGTCGCTGGCGAGATAGACCGCGATGCCGGCAAGGTCGCTGGTCCGGCCGATGCGGCCGAGCGGATAGCTGCGCTCGACATAGGCCTTGAGCTCGGCTTGCGCGGCCTCAGGCAGGTTTTCGATCGACCTGCGCCGCATCGCTGTGTCGACCGTGCCGGGCGCGATCGCGTTGACCCTTATGCCGCGCGGCCCGAGCTCGAAGGCGAGCGACTTGGTCAGCGAATTGAGCGCGCCCTTCGACAGCGAATAGAGGCTGGACGGCCGCTTCGGGATCATCTTGTGCGCGAAATAGGACGAGATGTTGATCACCGAAGCCGCACCCGGCGCGAGATGCGGCAACAGCCGTTGGGTGAGAAAGAATACCGCCGTGACGTTGAGCGCGAATGACTGCTGGAACTGGTCCTCGCTGACGGTCTCGAACGGCACAAGGAACGCTACGCCGGCATTGTTGACGAGGATATCGACAGGTGGGCCGCGCCTGGCATGCTCGACCACGGCATCGATGCCGGCAACGGCCGACAAATCGGCCGACAGCGTGTCGACATTATCCCCGAGCTGCTTGCGGGCGGCGTTGAGTTTTTTGTCGTCGCGGCCGACGATCAGCACGTCCGCGCCTTCGCGCAAGAAAGCCTCGGCGATTGCCAGCCCGATCCCGTCCGAGCCGCCGGTGACCAGTGCCCGTTTGCCGCCTAGTCTCATCCAACACTCCCGCGCATTGCCGTCTTCCGCCGGCGGCATGAACCCCAGAGCAGCGCTGCCTGCACTCCGGGTCAAGTCGCCTGCCTATCCCAGCGTATGAAACTTCGCCTCGTCTCACCGCCCAAGCAGCGATTGTGAGGTTGGCGATAGCACCAAAGTCTCAGTCGGCTTGGCCATACGTGACTGGACGCTCTGCTCGAACACTTGCCACTCCGGGGATGCGGCCAAGGCTGCCTCGCGGCGGGCATGTGCATCGGCGCTGGCGAAACCGGTGATGCTGATGAAGACGTTTTCGCCGGCCCGCACCGGCAGCCGCGGAAAGCTGTTCTCGGCATGTTCGGTAACGAAGGCGGCGAGCGGCGACGCGCCAAATGCGGCGAGCACCGGAAGGGCCGCGGTATGGAAGTCGTTGGCGAAACGGGCTTCCAGGCCCGGTTGCAAATGATGAATCCTGATGACAACAATTGCCTGCAAATCGCTGCTTGCGCTCGGTTTTTCGAGATCCGCCTGGGGTAATCGTTGCAATCCCGAGAGGTCTAGGCCGGCGCTTGGCCAAGCCGGCTTCAGCAGCAGCACGTCGTCAGAATCAATCATCGTGGCGTTGGCGGCGTCGCGCCAGGCGGCCCAGACCGGCCCGTCATAGAAGGCGGTCAGAGCGTTTTTCCGCGCTTCCATACCGCCGAAGCCGCGCAGCCAGACGAACATATCCGGCCGGTCGAGATCGCGGAACTGGCCGATGATGGTCATCCCCGCGGTTTCCTGGCCCTCGATCAGGTGATTGTCGAAGATGCCGATCAGCGTCTCGCGCCTGCCAGGCTTCAGCGTGTATTGCCTGAGTTCGACAACGGGCGAGGCGAGCATTTCGGATTTAGATTCGACGTTCAAAGGCAGGTTCATTGCGCGATCTCCAAAACAGGACAGTCATCCTGTTTTACAAAACAGACCGGTTGTCCTGTTTTGTCAATCTGCTATCGTGTGAAGATGTCAGCAGAGATATCCGCTCGCCCAAGTTCGCGTGCTCAAAAACGCACCAACGACCCCGAAGGCATGCGCAAAAAGGTGCTCGATGTCGCCGAGGAGGCGTTTCAGGCACGCGGCTATCATGCGTCCAGCATGGGCGACCTGATGGCGACGGCGGGCGTCACCGGCGGCGCGCTGCACCACCATTTCGCGACCAAGAAGGCGCTGGCGCTCGCAGTGATCGAGGAGCGGGTCGCCGCCGCGGTCGAAGAGACATGGATCGCGCCGGTGCGGATGGCTCCCTCAGCGCGCGAGGGCGTGCGCTCCGTGTTCGCGGCCGTCGCGGCGGAGCTGGAGCGGCAGGGTTTCGTGCGCGGCTGCCCGCTCAACAACCTGGCGCATGAACTGTCGCTTGCCGATCCGGATTTCCGCATTGCCCTTGCCAGCATTTTTTCGGCCTGGCGTCAGGCGATCGTCGACAAGATCAGGGCCGACCAGCAGGCGGGCCGGGAGCAGGGCATCGATCCGCAGCGCTTCGCGGCGCTGGCTGTCGCCACCTATTCCGGCGCGATGTCGATGGCCAAGACCGCGCAGGACGCAAGCGTGTTGCGCGATTGCCTGATGGCATTGGAACAGGGAGTCACGAGGCGACGTCGCAGGATACTGCACAGAGCGCTTTAACGCTGGCAGGACAAAGGCCGCAGTCGCTGATATCGCGACCGAGGCGGGAGGCCGAGCTCTTAATTCGGCAGCGGCTTGATCAGCTCGTAGCCTACCACGCTTTCGGCGCTAGTGCCCTCGTCATAGCGCCTGGCCACAACTGCCTGCAGGTCGGGTGCGTAAAGCGCGGTGAACTCGTCCCGCGTCTCGCCGGCCTCGCTCCTGATCGTCTGCTTGACCGCGAGTACGGAGTATTTGCAATCACCCAGGCTGAACGTCTCCTTGCCCTTGACGTTGATCTCCAGCGTTTCGGTGCCCTTCGGCGGCTTGTTCGGTGCGAGACGGGCAAATACGATCTTGCTCTTGGCACCCGCCTTCAGCGGGAACACCTTCCTGAGATCGGAAAACGGGATCATCGCCAGCTGCCCCGTGCTGCTGTCGCGAACAACTTCGATCAGCCCGCCGAACAGGTACTGCGACTGCGGCGATTGCGACTGGTATTTGTTGGCAACCGCCACCATTCCGCCCGCCGCCGGACGAAATTCGCTGTGGATGCCGGGCCTTTCGAGAATGAAGCCGGCCTTGGCCGATTTGGCGTCGATGCACCCGGCGCCATGCGCTGCGCTCGTCACCGCCAGAATCGCCATTGTCATGCCGATGGATGTAGCTTTCACGGCGTCCTCCTCTGCCCGCGCAAGTTGAATGCCGAAAGCAATGCCAGACCTGAGAGAACGTGTCGACACACTTTGCGAGCAACTGGACTGCCGGTCCGCGTCGTGCTGAATTTTAGCGCATGATGCATCGTATTTCCGCCCGGCCGGTTTCCCGGCGCAGGTTCCTGATGAAGGCAGCGGCCGTTGCCGCGGCCGGCGCTGTTTCGCGCCCGGCCTTCGGCCAGACCGGCCAGCGTATCCCGCCGATCGACGCCACCTTCTTGTTTATCGCTGATGTCCATGCCTGCCGCACGGCGAACGGATTGAGCCCGCATTGCGAGCAGGAGGGCAAGACCGACGCTGCCTTGCTGCGCAACGTCGCCGCACTCAACGGCGTCGGCGACAGGCAATGGCCGGCTGAAATCGATGGCGTTGCCACCGCCCTGCGCTCGACGGGCAAAATCGGCACGCCGCTCGGCCTCGTCGTTGGCGGCGACATCACCGATGATGGCGGCGGCCAGATCACCCAGCCCAGCGAGGGCACGCAACTGCTTCAGTTCAGCCAGCGCTACCAGCAAGGCGTCGGCCCCGACCGCGTGCACATGCCGGTCTATGTCGGCCTCGGCAACCACGACCTCGACCAGAACGGCCCGCGCTCGCATGTCGACTGGTACCGCCGCGAAATGCGCGACTACGTCGAGGTCAACCACCGCCCCGGCGTGTTCTTCAAGCCGCCTGCGCCGGCGACCGACTACGATGTCGCGACCGATTGCTATTCATGGGATTGGGGCGGCCTGCATCTTGTACAGACGCACCGTTTCGCCGGCGATACCGGCCACGGCGCCGTCAGCAGCCTGCCATGGCTGAAGCAGGACCTGGCGACTTATGCCGGCGACGGCCGCCCGGTCATCCTGTTCCAGCATTATGGCTGGGATACTTTTTCGATCGAAAGATGGGACGCCGCCGAGAAAACCTTCGACGACGGCGGCAAGGGTCCGCCCCACTGGTGGAGCGAAGCCGACAGGCAGGCGCTGCTGGCTGTGCTGAAGGGTTACAACGTCGTCGGCATCTTCCATGGCCACCAGCACGCGACGCCGATGATCTACCACCGTGACGGGGTCGACTTGTTCAAGCCGAAGGCCGCCTTCATGGGCGGCTTTGCGTTGGCGCGGGTGACGGGAAACAGCATGGATGTGGTGCTGGGCGACGCCGCCGGAGATCATGGCGAGGTCACCTTCACCAATGCATACAGCAAAAGCCTGACTTTCTGACGGGCAGGAGAGGGTCAAAAAAGGCGGCCGAGCCGCCTTTTCCTGGTTCACGAAGGGCCGGCGTCAAAGCGCCTTCTTCACCTTCTCCTTCACGTCGCCGTAAGCCTTCTGCATCTTGCCGGTCGCTTTGTCGACGTCGCCTTCGGCCTCGGCGCGCCTGTTGCCGGTGGCCTTGCCGGCGGTCTGCTTGACCGAGCCCTTGGCTTGCTTGCAACCTGATCCTTGTTCACCATCTCGCATCTCCTGAACCGTTCGCCTGGAGAAGCGGTCGCGGATCGCTTAGGTTCCGGGTTCTGCCCGTCGATTGGGATAGCTTCCGGCCGCGAAGCCGACAGGATAGGGTGCGCGAGAAGCCCGAACAGACAGGGCCGGAGGGACAATGGCTGAATTCACGCTCTTCATCGGCAACAAATGCTTCTCGTCCTGGTCGCTGAGGCCATGGCTGGCGATGAAGCATCTGGAGATCCCGTTCGAGGAAGGTCTTGTGCGCCTGCGCACGCCCGAGACCGCGGCCAATCTGGCCAGGATATCGCCGACCGGCCAGGTGCCGGTGCTGAACCATCGGCTGCCGACTGGCGAGGTCCGGATCGTCTGGGAAACCCTTGCCATCCTTGAATATCTTGCTGAGCTGTTTCCCGAGAAAAAGCTCTGGCCGGCCGACATCGGCGCTCGTGCGCTGGCCCGCTCGGCGGCGACAGAGATGCATTCGGGCTTTCGCGAGGTCCGCTATAGCTGGCCGATGAATTTGCGCCGGCCGAAAGGCCACAAGCCGCTCGACGCCGAAGGTGAGGCGCAACGGGCGCGCATAGAAGGGCTATGGCGCGAATGCCGCGAAAAATACGGCAAAGGCGGGCCGTTTCTGTTTGGCCGTTTCACCGCGGCCGATGCCATGTACGCGCCGGTCGTCACCCGCTTCGACACCTATGGTGGCACGCTGGCGCCCGACACCCGCGCCTATGTCGACGCCGTGCTTTCGATGCCGGCGATGCGGCACTGGTATGCCGAGGCGGCGAAAGAGCCTTGGCCGGAGCCCGGCCCAGACGAGTAGAGCCGAGCAAAGCCGGTCTTCCACTTCGCGGCCCGCGGCCTATCTGAAGATCGGGCAGGGGCCTTGGAGACTTCACAATGACTTCTGTTTCTTCCGCACTGGCCGGCAAGGTCGCACTCGTCACCGGCGCCTCCTCGGGCATCGGCGAGGCAACGGCTGTGGCGCTCGCAGCCGCCGGGGCCAAGGTGGCGATTGCCGCACGCCGCGCCGATCGTCTCGAAGCGCTGGCCGCACGTATCGAAAAGGCCGGCGGCACGGCGCTCCGCATCGAGGCCGACGTCACCAGCAACGACGATGTCACCGCCATGGTCGACAAGGTTGTCACCGAATGGGGCCGCCTCGACATCCTCGTTAACAATGCAGGTGTCATGCTTCTGTCGCCGGCCGCCGAGGCGATGCTCGACGACTGGCGCCGCATGATCGAGCTCAACCTGCTGGCGCTGATGGGCGTCACCAAGGCGGCGCTGCCGCATCTGAGGGCCGCCAAGGGTCACATCGTCAATGTCTCGTCGATCGCCGGACGCGTCGCCAATCCCGGCGCCAGCGGCTATGCCGCAACCAAGTTCGGCGTCGTCGGCTTTTCCGAATCGCTGCGCCGCGAAGTCTATGCCGATAAGGTTCGCGTCACCGTCATCGAGCCTGGCCTTGTGCGCACCGAACTCGGCGACCATGTCACCAACCCGGCGGCGAAAGCCGGGCTCGACCAGCGGCTCGCCGCCATGGAGGCGCTGACCGCCGAGGACATCGCCGCGGCCATTCTCTACGCCGTGGGCCAGCCGGCACACGTCAACGTCAACGAGATCGTCATCCGCCCGACCGACCAGGAACGGTGAACGGCGTCAGATATTTTCGCTACGCCTCAAATCCCGCCCGCAGGAAATCGCCACACTCCTCGACCAGCCGCGACGGGTCCCCCGCGAGGTAGACGCCGAAATCCGCCATCGGCGCCGACGGCAGGTTGAAGCGTCCGTTGAGGCTTTGGCAGTCGGGCGGCAGTCCTTCCTGCAGCAGAAGGCCGATGCCAAGCCCGGCCCTCAGCGCCGAGATCAGCGTCGCGAAAGTCGACACGCGGCAGCCGATCTTCCAGCCGATCCCGGCCTCGGCGAGCGAGGCCAGCATTCTGTCCTGCCAGGAGCAGGCGCCTTCGAAGATGATCAGCGGAAGCTCGACCTCGTCATCGATCTCGATCATGCGGCTTGCCGCCCAGACCAGCTGTCGTGACACATGGCCTCGCGGCGCCATTGTGAAGCGCGCCGGATCGGCCATGACGATGTCGCATCTTCCTTCGCCCAGCGACTTGCTGAGATCGCTGCTGCTGGCCGATGTCAGCTCGATCTCAACGGAGGGGTGCCGGCGGCGGAATTCGGCAATGATCAGCGGCAGCCGCGTCACCGCCAAATCCTCGACGATGCCCAGCCGGACACGGCCGACCAGCCTGCGGCCTTCTATTTCGCGCCTGGCATCGTCGCCGATCGCGATGGCCTTGCGGGCGAAGGCGAGCAGGATCTCGCCGGCCTCGGTCAGCGTCACGCCGCGCGGCGAACGGCGCAGCAGCTCGGCTCCGACTGCACCCTCGAGGCGCTGAAGCTGCATGCTCACCGCCGCCTGGGTGCGGGCAAGCCGATCGGCCGCCCGGCTCACCGTTCCCGTGTCGGCCACGGTGACGAAGGCGCGCAGCAGCCTGACGTCGATATCACCAGTCATAAGAATTCCTGATAGCTGTGTCAGCACTATCAGGCTATCCGAAAGCCCGATCTGAATTCAAGGTCCGCTCGCGCCAACGAAAACAGGAGCAGCCACCTTGTCCTACAGAAGAAGATTTGAGGAGTTCGGTGTCGCCTGGCCGTCGCTTGAGCGGCCCGTTTTGCCGTTCTCGCCGACGGTTCGGGTCGCCGACATCGTCTATGTCTCCGGTCAGATCCCCGAGATCGGGCAGGAGATCGCTGCGATCGGCCAGGTCGGCAGGGAGATCGATCTGGCCGCGGCGCGGAACGCCGCCCGGCTCTGCGCGGCCAACATCGTCTATTGGCTGGACAAGGGACTGGACGGCAATCTCGACCGCGTCGTGAAATTCGCCAAGCTGACCGTCTATGTGAATGCGGCGGCCGGCTTTTCGGCCTATTCGGAGGTCGGCAACGGAGCATCCGAATTTCTGCTCCATGTTTTCGGCGAGCGTGGCGAGCACGCCCGCTGCTCGCTCGGCATGGCCGGCTTGCCGGCCAATGTTCCGGTCGAAGCCGACGCTATCGTGCATGTTCGCTGATGCACGCCCAAAGCATGGCCTCGGGCCTGATCCCGAGGCTGCGCAGTGAAACAAAAACCAGGAGGAGACTTGGCTTGATTAGCGCAAATCTTGAGGGGCGGAAGGCGCTTGTCCTCGGCGGAGGCAAGGGCCTCGGTTTCGGCGTTGCCGAAGCGCTCGCGGCGAAAGGCGCCGAGATCATCCTGGTCGGACGCGGGAAGGAGACCCTGGATGCGGCGCGGTGCGCGATCGAGTCCGCCAGCCCCGTCTGCTCGACCTTCAGCGCCGATCTTTCCGACAACGACAGCGTCTCCCGGCTGATCCGTGCCATCGAGGACGAGCATCAGCGGATCGACATCGTCCTGCTCAATGGCGGCGGCCCGCCGCCCTTCGCGGCCAGCGTCTTCGATGCGAGCGTCTGGGAAAAGCAGTTCACCAGCATGGTGCTGAGCCAGATGCGCATCGCCATTTCTTTCCTGCCAGGCATGCGGGCACGGCGCTGGGGACGCATCATCGCCGTTTCCTCCACGTCCGTCCGCGAGCCGATCCCCGGGCTTACCGCTTCGAACGCGCTGCGTGCGTCGCTCGCCGGCTGGGCCAAGACGCTGGCCGGCGAAGTGGCGGCGGACGGCGTCACGGTCAACCTGTTGCTGCCGGGCCGTTTTGCGACGGACCGGACGAAACAGTTCGACGCCATGGACGCCGCCGACAGGGGTGTCGACGCTGCTGTGATCGCCGCCGAGAGTCAGGCCGAAATCCCGGCAAAGCGCTACGGCACGCCCGCTGAATTCGGCGCCGTTGCCGCATTCCTGGCCAGCGCCGCCGCCGCCTATGTCACCGGCGTGGCGTTGCCGGTGGATGGCGGGCTCAGCCGCGGCATGCTGTGAGGAGCAGGGGCAGCGGCGCGAATGGTCGCATCACACAGGAACGCCCCTCGTGCCTTTTATCTGCGCGGGGGGCGTCCTGTTTGTCGTCCGCCTTTTCTCAAGATCGCTCTTTCGAGAACGGCTTTCGACACCGAAGAAAATGCTCCGGCGCCAAAATGGTTCCCGGCTAAGTGGCTTCGGCTCGCCCGGCTTTCGCTCTCCAATATGCCTGCACGGGCAGTCGCGGCGCCCTCGGCGAGTGTGACAAATCGGTAGTGTCTCAGTTTGAATTTTCAGAATTGGGCGGAAGGCTGCCCGACATGTCAAAGGGCATCACTCGTCTGGCAGCCGCTCCGGCCGCACTGGCGCCTCCTTGGATACCCAAACTTGGCTTGGAATAGAATGACCGATCCATTCGCGCCAATGCGAGGCGAGCCACTTGGGCGATATTGCCACTGCCCCTTCTGCCTTCGCTTCTTTTGGCAGGTAAACGAGCACGTGACCTGCGCCATAGCCGCTGCACCGTACAAGACCCAGACCTGATGCCTCAGACGTTTCAAACAGCATGTACTCTCGGATTTCCTCTACTGGAGTTCGAGCGCGGAAGCGGAACACCGCGCCACGGTAGAGGAGATCGTTTTCCCCTAGTGAACTAAGGGTGGTCCAAGTCAGCATCCTGCCCCTAGACTTCGCCGGTGTTCTTCTTGTATGGGCCCGCGCGACCCGGCTTCGGCGCAACGGCGTCCATCTTCTCGCAAAGATCGGCCATTGACCAGAGCGCCTCGGACTGCCGCCATGGCTGGCGACGTCTTATGCGTCTTATAAATGTGAATGAAGTTGATGCGGACTGCATTGCCGATCACGTCGGCCGGGCGCTTCTGGCCTTTAGGTCCGGTCGGCATTGTTCAAGTCCGCCAACTCGGCTTCTGCCTCAGCTAGCTCCGCTTTATATTCGGCGATCTTCTCAGGCGTTGGTTCCCATATTTCCGGGTCACCCATTGTCAGAGCGCGGATCATAGCAGTTGCCGCAGTTACCCGCGCTTCCGCCGCCTGTCGCAGGAGCGAATTCACAAGGTCGTTCGTTTCGTCTGGTTGCTCACTCATACGGCGAGCGTATAGGACAGAGCGTCGCAACGCGACAAGAGAGGCGTCAAATTTCAAACTGCGACACCACCGACAAATCAAAAAAATTGACACAGCGCGCAAAGAAGTCTATAAGAATTTTGTCGATATTTGTTTGACCGACTTTTGTTATCCGCGTGCTTAGGCGCGCCTTTGGCGAACTTCCCCCATCAAAATCGAGACAAACGTTGTTGTGCATCCGCATGACGGCGAACGAATATTTGCCATGGAAAGGGTTCGTTATGAGCACAGGCACAGTTAAATGGTTCAACGCCACCAAGGGTTTTGGTTTTATTCAGCCTGACGACGGTTCTGCCGACGTTTTCGTCCACATCTCAGCCGTCGAGCGCGCCGGAATGCGCGACATCGTCGAGGGCCAGAAGCTTGGCTACGAGATGGTCCGCGACAACAAGTCGGGCAAGATGTCCGCCGACCAGTTGAAGGCGGCCTAAAACGGAATTAAGCCTCACCGGTGACCACGGATGTACTGGCACCGGTGAATGGCAAATTCCAGCGCACGATCGCGGGGATTTTAAGTCCCGCTCATGCGCATGAGAAGAACGTTTCTTTGCGCGTCTCTCGGGATGCGCAGGCGCTCTTATGGAAGGTCAGGCGGTGCCTGGCCTTTTTCATTTTTGCGCTTCGACCGCCGAAAGAGCGCTGCTCGACGGCCCGGACGTGCTAAGGACGTTCCAGCAATTTGAAACCGGCTGCCGTATTGCTTTGTGCGGGATCCTGGCCGAAAGACCAGTCTCGCCACTTTTCGGCGGCGTGCTCCGACCCGGGAGAAAGACCTTGACCGCAACTTCAAAAAAACCCCGCGACCAGGCCGAATCCATTTTCAGCAAGACGCGGACCCAGTCGATGTCGCTCGACCGCATCAATTCCGAACGGGATGCCGTCAGCCAGGCCCGCGAAGCCAAGACCGCGCGGCTGCGCGAATTGCGCCTGGAGAAGGAAGCCGACGACATGGCGGCGGCGGTTGCGCTCGCGGCCTCGCCGAAACGCGCAGGCAAACGCTGATGGCCACCAAACGCGTGCCTCAAAAGGCGATCGCCGCAGATTCGACCATCGCCGATGTCGTGGGCGAACTAGACAAGCCGGTCGAATATGTCCGGCGCGTGCTCGAAAAGCTCGAGCGCTGCAGGCGTGTCCACGGCGATGCCCAGGTTCGGCTCGGCGTGCGCGGTCGTGCCGAATGCCCCAATTATCTGATCGAATACGTCCGGGAAAACACCAAGACCCGCGAGCGCGTGACCTTTCAGGATGCCGCCTACAGCGGCAGCACGCATCGCGAGCTGGCGCCCCGGCACATCGAGGAAGCCAGGAACTGGTCGCCCGAAGAAATGAACATCACGGCCGTTTCGGCGCTTATCGGCCGCCTTCGCAATCCGAATGCGCCATCATCGCGTTTCTCTGACGAGGATTGATATGGCAATCAAGTTTTCCGCCAAGGGCCAGCCGGCAGCGCCTGCTGCCGCCGTGAAGCCGGCCAAGCCGGCGGCCGCGCCAAAAACCGGCGAAGCCGCCGAAGCGGGCACTGATCTGTTCAGGTCGCCGGCGGAAGCACCGCCGCGCAAGCCCAAGAAGAAATAGCGCCCTTGCAGCAAAATGCCGACCGGAAATCTGCGCCAAGGCTGCTTGCCCTGGCGGTCGCAGAGGAGTTTTCGTCGCCACAAGAGGGCGTCGGTCCGATTGCCTTCGATTGCCAGACCTGTGGCGCCTGCTGCGCCTACTCGTCCAGATGGCCGCGCTTCTCCACCGAGGATGACGCGCAGCTCGACCTTATCCCGCAAAAATACGTGGCTGCCGACGAAGCCGGTATGCGCTGCGACGGCGCGCGCTGTTCGGCACTGTGCGGCGAGGTCGGCAAGTCAACGGCCTGCGGCATCTACGACATCCGCCCCGACGTCTGCCGCGCCTGCATGCCGGGCGATGACGACTGCCTGATGGCGCGCCGGGCTCACGGACTGCCGACGCTGTAATGGCGGCCCTCGGGCTGGCGTCTCACTTTTGAAATTCCTCAATCAGATGAGCGAAAGTCGCTGCGGTAGAGGCCGGGTGATCGTCCGGTCAACCGTTTGAATGCCTGCGAGAACGACGGCACCGATTCATATCCGACGGCGCGCCCGATCTCACCAATGTTCTGGTTCGTTTCCCGCAGAGCCCTGGCGGCAAGGTTCATCCGCCACCGGGTCACATAGGATAGCGGCGGCTGTCCTACCAGTTGAGCGAAGCGACGCGCGAAGGTGGCCCGCGATTGTGCTGCGCCGCTGGCAAGGGAAGCGATGGTCCAGGGATTGCCCGGCCGCTCGTGGATCAGGCGCAAAGCCTGCGCAATGCCTTTGTCGCGCAAGGCGCCAAACCATTCCCCTGTTCCGAGTGGCTGATGTTCGATCCAGGCACGCAACAAGAAGATCAACGTGCTGTCGAGAAGGCGTGGGGCGACAATGTCGTGGCCGCCGAGATCGCCTTTCGCTTCGACCTGCAGAAGTTCCAGGGCAAGCCGCAGCGGCTCGCTGGTGCCAATCTGATTTCGGGTCAAATGGATCAGCGGAGGAAGCAGCGAAACCATCGGGTATGGCCCGACGCCGTCGAGTGAATATCTCGCACAAAGAAGAGTTGTCGCGTCGCTCTCGCTTTTCGGTTCCAGTCCGCTCCGATTTGCGGAAAGGACGGCGGATATCGATGCCGTCGGTGCATCCGCCGGATTGCAAAGGGTATGCCCGATACCGCTCGCGACAAGGATGACATCTCCCTCGCCTAAGCGGATCGGCTCCCTTTCACCGGCTAACCGCAGCCAGCATTCGCCGTTCTGTATGACGTGGATGGCGGCATTCCTTGTCGGATCGACTGAAATGCCCCAGGGCCGATGCAGGGTCGCGCTGCCGATCATGGCGCTGCCAAATCTCAGCGAAGCAAGAACTTCGGACAAGGCGTCCATGAGAACCATCCTCCGACAATGAACCAGATGACGATATTAGACGATTGGATAAGAATCTAGGCGAATAGCGTATCGACCATCTCACAAGCGTGGCTGATCATGTTGGCAATATCGGCCTGCGGACGCCCCTGTCCACGTCGGGCAGAAGCAGGCACCTCACGGAGCAAAAACATGCGTGACGAACCATCAAATCCAGTTCCAGCCAAGATCCATAATTCGCTCGAGACCAACAAAACGATCGTCCTGGACTTCATCGACAAAGCAGTAAACCAGGGCAACATCGAAGCTGCTTCGACGCATTTTGGCGAACGCTACATCCAACACAATCCGAACATTGCGGATGGTGCGGACGGCTTCAAAGCCTATCTGCAGCAGCTCAAACAGTCATTTCCCCTCGTAAGGGGAGAGGTGAAGCGGATTTTTGCCGAAGGGGATTTCGTCATCGTGCACATGCACGCAAAACGCGAACCGGAGGAGGAGGGCCTGGCCATTGTCGACATTTTCAGGCTGAAGGACAGCAAGCTGGTCGAACACTGGGAAGTTCGGCAGCCTATTGCCGATAGCAAGCTGCACGCCAACAGCATGATCTGAATGCGCATAGGCTCTCAGGTTGGCTTGTGCCCGCACGTTTCGCTGATTAGGCTGCCGGCGGCAGGGCCAGCACCGGGAGACCATCCGTGAGCATCGAATTTCTATTGACGTCGCTGATTGTCGTGGCTTCGCCCGGTACCGGCGTTCTCTATACGCTGAGCGCCGGGCTCTCGCGTGGTGCGCGCGCCAGCATCATTGCCGCTTTCGGCTGCACGCTCGGCATCATTCCGCACATGGCGGCCGCCATCACCGGCCTCGCGGCGCTGCTGCATACCAGTGCCGTCGCCTTCGAGACGCTGAAATATCTCGGCGTCGCCTACCTGCTCTACATGGCCTGGAACACGCTGAAGGAGAAGGGTGGCCTGAGCGTCGAAGAAAATGTTGCGCCGCGCTCGGCCGGCAAGGTGATCACTTCGGGCATCCTCATCAACATCCTCAATCCGAAGCTGTCGATCTTCTTCTTTGCCTTCCTGCCGCAATTCGTCAGCACCACCGAACCGCATGCGCTGTCGAAGATGCTGGAGCTCAGCAGCATCTTCATGCTGCTCACCTTCGTGGTCTTTGTCGGCTACGGCGTTTTCGCGGCGTCAATCCGCAGCCATGTCGTGTCGCGGCCAAAGGTGCTGACCTGGATGCGCCGTACCTTCGCCGGAGCCTTTGTCATGCTCGGCGCCAAACTGGCGCTGGCGGACCGGTAGACAGGAAGGTCGCGGGCAGCGCAAATCTATCCCTTCACATAGCCCATGGCCTCGACAATCTGCCCGTCCGCCACGCGCATCAGGTTGACGCCGCGCAGCGAATTGCCGTCGGCCATCCAGTAGCGCCAGCGGATCGTCGCCCGATCACCGGCGACGAAAGTTTCTTCAATGTCGAAGCGCGTGCCGGGTCCGGTTGCGATCGCCGACCACAGTTCGACGCAGGCGCCCTTGCCGATGCGGCGGGCGCCGTCCGGGGCCGGCGTGGTGTTCTCGATCACGCAATCTTCCGCCACCAGATCGTCGAGCGCCGACGGGTCGTGGCGCTGGAAGACGTCGTTGTAGCGCCGCATGATCTCGGCCGTTTCGGCGGAGCGTTTGGCGGCGGCGATGTCGATGACGAGTTCCTGTGTCATTGGATATTCCTTCCCTTCAGTGATCGGTAGCGGTTTCGATGAGGCGGGCCTTGAGCGTGATCACTGCGACGCCGGCCAGCGCCCGCGACACGAGGCAGCTCTCCTTGGCCGTCTGCGCCAGCCGCTCGAACTCCCCCGCCGCCAGCCCGGCGACGCTTGCCTCGGTCTCCAGCTCGATGCGGGTCAGCGTCGGTCCGGCCGCGGTGGCGCCGAGATGCGCTTTGGCGATCGTGTGGATGCGTGCGGGAGTGTAACCTTCGCGGCCGAGGACGGCGCTCAGCGCCATCGAGAAGCAGCCGGCATGCGCCGCCGCAATCAATTCCTCGGGGTTGGTGCCGGGACCGTTCTCGAAACGCGACGGGAACGAGTAGGCGCCTTCGAAGACGCCGCTGCCGAGCTTCAGCCGGCCCGAACCTTCCTTCAACGATCCCTGCCATTGGGCCTTTGCTTCACGAATGGTCATTGTGTCTCTCCTTTGATTTGAGGGTCGATCAGATTTTGGGGCGGACCAGTCAGGCGCTGTCGACGACCACTTTCCCGAAGACGTCGCCTTGCTGGAAATAGCGATAGGCGTCGTTGGCCTCGTCGAAGGCGAACACCTTGTCGATGACAGGCCTGAGGCGATGCACCGAGATGGCGCGCAGCATGGCTTCGAGGTTGGTGCGATTGCCGACGAACAGGCGGCTGATGGTGGCGAGGCTGCGCTGGTAGACCGGGCCGGGGATCTGCACCGTCCCGCCTTTCGCATCCTGTATGGTGAGAAGCACGATGCGCCCGTAAAGCGCGCAGGCGATCATCGATTGCGCGAAGGTCGGCGGGCCGCCGGTCTCGACGACGAGGTCGATGCCGCCGGTCTGCTCGCGCACCGCAGCACCCCATTCCGGCATGTCGGCGGTCGAGACGACGAGGTCGGCGCCCAGCGCCCGCAGCCGGTCCAGCTTCTCGTTGCGCGAGCTGACTGCCACGACACGGCAGCCGAGCAGCTTGGCGAATTGCAGCGCAAATAGCGCGACGCCACCTGAACCGATGACAAGAACCCATTGGCCGGGCTTCGGCATTTCGGCCGCCGTCACGGCATTCCAGGCGGTCAGGCCGGCGCAGGTTAGTGTCGCCGCTTGATGCGAGTCGAGATGATCGGGAAGCCGCACCGCCCATTGCTCGTCGAGCACGGCGTATTCGGCCAGCATCCCGTCCAGCGTGCAGCCAAGCTGGTCGATCAGACCGGCATTGATGCGGCCATCGATCCAGCGCGCAAAATAACTGCCGGTGACGCGGTCGCCGACGGCAAAGCGGGTGACGGCCTCGCCGACCGCAACGACTTCGCCGGCACCATCGCTCAGCGGAACGACCCCTTGGCGCGGCGCCAGTGGATAGCTGCCGTTGAGGATCATCGTGTCGCGGCGGTTGAGCGAAGCGGCGCGGACACGCACGACGATCTCGTGCGGCTTCGGCGTCGGCTGCGCCTCGTCGCGCATCACCAGGCACTTGGTCCCGCAGGTTCCTTCAAGACGATAACTGCGCATTTGCCTCTCGATATGTAGACTGATCTACATATTATGTAGACCGATTGTCATATTCGAGGCAAGGCCTATAATGCTCACTCCTGACAGAGGTTGACATGGCGAACGACACCCGTACCCGCATACTCGAGACCACGGGGCGCCTGCTTCGGCAGCGCGGCTATCACGGCACTTCGCTCAACGACATATTGAGCGCCTCAGGCGCGCCGAGAGGCTCGCTCTATTTTCATTTTCCGGGCGGCAAGGACCAGCTGGTCATCGAGGTGACGCGCGACAGCGTCGAGGACGTCTCGAAAAGGCTGGGCGAGGCCCTTGCGGCCGAAAAGGACCCGGCGGTGGCCGTCCACCACATCTACCAGTCGGTCGCGCGCATGCTGGAAGACAATCGGTTCACGCTCGGTTGCCCGATCGCGCCCGTGGTCTTGGACTCGCCGATCGACATGCCGGAACTGGCCGAATTGTGCCGGTCCGCCTTCGAGCAATGGATAGGCTTGCTCAGGGCGGCCTTCGTCAGGGCAGGGGTGCCCGAGCGACGCGCGCACGCGCTGGCATTGCTGGTCGAATCATCGCTTGAAGGACTGATGGTGATCGCACGCGCCACCCACGACCGCGCCCCGGTGCTGGCGGTAGCCGATGAGGTCGCGGCGCTGATTGAGGGGGCATTGCCGGCCAAGAGTGCCGCTGCCGCGGTGCATTGACGTTTATGCCTTCATCGCATCGAAGGCGGCGCGGCGTTCCGCCAAAAGGGCCAAGGCTGCAGCTCGACGATTCATGTTCTGCGCCGCCGCGCCGCCTGGAAGCAACGGCATGGTAGCCGAACAGACGCGTCCTGCGGGATACGCGCCTGCTTACTTGGGATCGGACGGCCTCTCAATTTCCGCCACATCAACGAAAAAGGGCGGCATCGCTGCCGCCCTTTCCGTAAGCTTGCGAGATTGGCTGGATTAGAAGTCCATGCCGCCCATGCCGCCCATGCCGCCGCCGCCCATGCCGCCAGGCATGCCGCCGCCAGCCGACTCCTTCTTCGGAGCCTCCGCGATCATGGCTTCGGTGGTGACCAGCAGGCCGGCGACCGAGGCCGCGTCCTGCAGGGCTGTGCGCACAACCTTGACCGGATCGACGATCCCCATGGCGATCATGTCGCCATATTCGCCGGTCTGGGCGTTGTAACCGAAGGTCGCGCCCTTGTTCTCAAGGATCTTGCCGGCAACGATCGATGCTTCCGCACCGGCGTTGGCCGCGATCTGGCGGGCCGGAGCCTGCAGCGCGCGGCGCACGATGTTGATGCCGGCGGCCTGGTCGGAGTTGGCGCCGGTTGCCTTGATGCTCAGCGAAGCGCGCAGCAGTGCGACGCCGCCGCCGGGAACGATGCCTTCTTCGACGGCCGCGCGGGTCGCGTTGAGGGCGTCATCGACGCGGTCCTTCTTTTCCTTGACTTCCACTTCGGTCGCACCGCCGACGCGGATGACGGCAACGCCGCCCGCCAGCTTGGCGAGACGTTCCTGCAGCTTCTCCTTGTCGTAGTCCGAGGTGGTCTCCTCGATCTGCTGCTTGATCTGGGCGACGCGGCCCTGGATTTCGGCCTTCTTGCCGGCGCCGTCGACGATGGTGGTGTTCTCCTTGGAGATCGACACCTTCTTGGCGCGGCCGAGCATGTTCAGGCCGACATTCTCGAGCTTGATGCCGAGGTCTTCGGAAATGACCTGGCCACCGGTGAGGATGGCGATGTCTTCCAGCATGGCCTTGCGGCGATCACCGAAGCCCGGCGCCTTGACGGCAGCGATCTTCAGGCCGCCGCGCAGCTTGTTGACGACCAGCGTGGCCAGGGCCTCGCCTTCGACATCTTCCGAGATGATGACCAGCGGCTTCGAGGTCTGCACGACGGCCTCGAGGATCGGCAGCATGGCCTGCAGATTGGAGAGCTTCTTCTCGTGGAGAAGAATGTAGGCGTCTTCCAGATCCGCAACCATCTTCTCGGCGTTGGTGACGAAGTAGGGCGAGAGATAGCCGCGGTCGAACTGCATGCCTTCAACGACTTCAAGCTCGGTCTCGGCGGTCTTTGCTTCCTCGACGGTGATGACGCCCTCATTGCCGACCTTCTGCATCGCTTCCGCGATCATCGAGCCGACCGACACGTCGCCATTGCCGGCGATGGTGCCGACCTGGGCAACCTCTTCCGAGGTCTTGATCTTCTTGGCGTTCTTGATCAGCGTCGCGACGACGTCGGCGACGGCGAGGTCGATGCCGCGCTTGAGGTCCATCGGGTTCATGCCGGCGGCAACCGACTTGTGGCCTTCCTGGACGATCGACTGTGCCAGAACGGTCGCGGTGGTGGTGCCGTCGCCGGCGATGTCGTTGGTCTTCGAAGCAACTTCGCGGACCATCTGCGCGCCCATGTTTTCGAACTTGTCCTCAAGCTCGATTTCCTTGGCGACGGTGACGCCGTCCTTGGTGATGCGCGGTGCGCCGAACGACTTGTCGATGACGACGTTGCGGCCCTTGGGGCCGAGCGTGACCTTCACCGCGTCGGCGAGGATGTTGACGCCGCGCAGCATGCGCTCACGAGCGTCGCGGGAGAATTTTACGTCTTTGGCAGCCATTTTTAGCTCCTGGCAGGGGCTTGGATTGAGCCCGAAGATTTAAACGAGGGTGAGGCCGATATTCAGCCGATGATGCCCATAATGTCGGATTCCTTCATGATCAGAAGGTCTTCGCCATTGAGCTTGACTTCGGTGCCCGACCACTTGCCGAACAGGATGCGGTCGCCGGCCTTGACGTCCAGCGGGACGAGCTTGCCGGCTTCGTCGCGGGCGCCGGAACCGACGGCGATGATCTCGCCTTCCTGCGGCTTTTCCTTAGCCGTATCGGGGATGATGATCCCGCCCGCGGTCTTGGATTCGGATTCGACCCGACGAACGACCACGCGGTCATGAAGCGGGCGGAACTTCGACTTTGCCATTTTTTATTCCTCGATGAGAATGGTGAGAACAGTTCCTCCGTCCGGCGGCGCCGGACATGTGGTTAGCACTCATCTTGGGGGAGTGCTAACGTGGCGCTGAAATAGGCTGGCAGCTCGTGCGAGTCAAGGCGCCCGCTGGGCATAATCAGGACAATTGCTTCAAACGGATACTTGACCAAGTCAACTAAATCGCTGATCTTGCCGGGAGGAGGATGCCATGACCATTCATCATCACCCAGGCAAGGAGCGGATCGACGCGGTGCGAGCCTTCAACCGCTTCTACACCCGCCAGATCGGGCTGCTCGACGAAGGGCTGCTGAAAAGCACCTTCTCGCTGACCGAGGCGCGGGTGCTCTATGAGCTGGCGCATCGCGATGGCCTGACCGCCACCGACCTTGCGCGCGATCTCGGCCTCGATGCCGGTTATCTCAGCCGGCTGCTGAAGAAGTTCGAGGAGCGTGATCTGGTCGAGCGCGCCACGATCGAGGCGGATGCGCGGCGCTCGTCGATCGCGCTGACCAAGGCCGGGCGGCAGGCCTTCGCGCCGCTGAACCAGGGTTCGCACGACCAGGTCGCGGCTTTGCTCGAACGGCTTTCGGTTGCCGAACAGGACAGGCTGGTCAAGGCCATGCAGACGGTGCAGCTTCTGCTGGGCGGAAGCACCGAGCCCAAAATTCCCTATATGCTGCGGTCCCTGCAAGTCGGCGACATCGGCTGGATCATCCATCGGCAGGGCCTGCTCTACGCGCAGGAATATGGCTGGGACGAAACCTATGAAGCGCTGGTCGCCGAAATCCTCGGTGCCTTCGTCAAATCCTTCGATCCGAAATGGGAACGCAGCTGGATCGCCGAGCGGGACGGGGAGGTCGTAGGCTCGGTCTTCGTCGTGCGCCAGTCGGACGCGGTGGCGAAGTTGCGCCTGCTCTATGTCGAGCCGTCGGCGCGCGGCCTCGGCATCGGCAAGCGGCTGGTCGAGGAATGTATCGGCTTTTGCCGCGCCACGGGTTACACGACACTGACGCTGTGGACCAACGACGTGCTCGCCGCCGCCCGCCACATCTATGAGGCTGCGGGCTTTAAATTGACCAACGAGGAGCGCCACCATTCCTTCGGCAAGGATCTGGTCGGCCAGAACTGGAATTTGGAGCTGTAGCGGTGCCGCAGAATTTCGAGCATCAGCCTGGGGCGGTCGCTCAGGCCGCAGGCTTAATGTTTTGGTTCAAGCGAACGAAATTGGTGGGATCATACTTGTTCTTTAGTGCGGCCAATCTCGGATAATTCTCGCCGTAAGCCGCCAGAACCCGATCAGTGCCCTCTTCGCCGAGATTGTTCGCATAGACGCCGCCGGTCGAGAACGGTCTCATTGCATCCCACAGGTCGCGCGCCCATCGGATGTGCGTTTCGTCGTCAGACGGATTGTCCCAGATCGATATCGGGAAGCAATCGTAAAGTGCATCTCTGTTGGCGAGGGCGTTCCGTCCATCGGTACTCGCGAGATGGCGCCGCCAACCTGCTGCAGGACCAGAAGCGATTCGCTGGGTGCAGTCATGTAAGTCGCAAGCATGGTATCGATCGCCTGATCTGTGATTTCGCGCATGAACTGCGCCTTCCAGTAGTAGCGCCGCCCGCGCGGAAAGAGGCTGTCCCCGGCCGATTGGATTTGAAGATAGGGGACAGGAGCAATCCGGCGCTCAACTGGCGTGCCATACTCTCTCAGAGGTTGAATGATTTGCTGGCCTTCGTCGAGTGGGCCGATGTAGCACGCCGATATGCTGAAGAAGCGTTCGCCCGAGGGCGCCGTCACAAGCGCTGCATCCAGGCTCAGCTCATCCGGGGCGCCGCTCGAGAACCGCATCGCTTCGCGTTACAAGCGCCCGGCGTAATAAATTGCTAACTACGATCGCCCTGCACCAACTGCCATGCACACTCGCCGGCTTCTGGCACAATCCGGCTCCTTGAATTATGAGCACGCTTATTATATACGTCGCTCATGGTTTCCGACGGCATCGACAGATTAGGCTTTGTGATCCACGACGTGCAGCGCCTGATGCGCAAGCGCTTCGAGGCGCGCGCCAGTGGTTTCGGCCTTTCTTCAGCGCAATGGCGGCTTCTGGTACGTGTCGCCAAGGAGGCGGGTGTCGCGCAGGCGCGGCTTGCCGAGCTTCTTGAGATCGAGCCGATCAGCGTCTCGCGTCTTGTCGATCGCATGGAGGAGGGCGGCTGGATCGAGCGCCGTCCCGACGCAACCGACAGGCGAGTGCGCATGATTTTCCCGACCGCCAAGGCAAACGCGGCCTACACCCACGTCAAGAGCCTTGCCGGCGAGGTCTATGAGGAATCGCTCGTTGGCGTTTCGCCGGAAGATCGCCGCGTCCTGGTCAGGGCGCTGGAGACAATGGTGCAGAATCTTGCAGATGGTGAGGCGCCGCCCTCGGAAAAAGTGAAGAATACGGAAGGCACAGCAGCATGAACGCGGTAGCCAAACTAGATGAGAATGCGGCCAAGCTGGAGATGGAAGCTCCCGCGAAGCCGGCGGCAGCTCCGGTAACGGTCGCTCCGCAGATAGCTCCGGCGCCGGTGGCGCCGAAGCAGAAGCGCCGTGCCGGCCGCTTCCTTTTGATGTTTGTGCTGCCCGCTGCGTTGATCGCCGGCGGCAGCTATGTCTGGGTGACCGGCGGCCGCTATCAGGAGACCGAGAACGCCAATCTGCAGCAGGCCAAGGTGTCGATAGCCGCCGATACGGCGGGCCGCATCGTTCAGGTCGACATTTTCGACAACCAGTCTGTCAAGCAGGGCGACGTGTTGTTCGCTATCGATCCCGAGCCCTACCGGATCGCATTGGCCCAGGCCGACGCGGCGGTGGCCGGCGCACGGCTCAATGTCGAGCAGTTGCGTGCGGCCTACAGCCAGGCGCTGGCGCAGGAGAAGTCCGACGAAAGCCAGGTCCAGTACGCGCAGTCGCAATATGACCGCGCCGCCGACCTTGCCCAGAAGGGCATCAACGCCAAGTCGTCTCTGGACGAAGCCAAGAACGACCTCGACAAGGCGAAGCAGCAGCTGGCCGTGGCCCAGCAAGGGATCGTCAGCGCCAAGGCGGCACTTGGCGGCAATCCCGACATCGAGACCGACAAGCATCCAACGGTAATGGCGGCGCTCGCCGCACGCGACAAGGCGGCCTACGATCTGGTCCAGACCACGGTCAAGGCACCCGCCGACGGCATCATCAGCCAGGCCGCTTCGTTCAAGGTCGGCCAGTATGTCGGTTCGGGCACGCCGCTGTTTTCGCTGGTCGAGACCGGCGACACCTGGGTCGACGCCAATTTCAAGGAAACCCAGCTCACCAACATGAAACCCGGCCAGAAGGCCGAAATCATGGTCGATACTTATCCGGGCAAGACGTTCGAAGCCACCGTCAAGGCGATCGGCGCCGGCACCGGCGCCGAGTTCTCGCTGCTGCCCGCGCAGAACGCTACCGGCAACTGGGTCAAGGTCACGCAGCGCATTCCGGTCCGCCTGGAATTGACCGATGCCGACGCCAAGGCGGCGCTGCGCACCGGCATGAGCGCGACCGTCACGGTGGACACCGGCGTTTCCCGCGGGCTGCCGAGCATTTTCCGCCGCGCCACGACAGGCGAGGCCAGGTAAAGAGGCCTGGTAGCGGCCGCATAGCAAACAGCGAGATGGATGCAGGATTGGTCCGAGGGAGGCGCGGGAAAAGTTGAATGCGTGGACGGGCTGCGCTGTAGCCTGCCTGAGCAGACAACGCCGCGCAGGATCTTCGGTCCTCAGGTTTCCGGGCGGCAGGCGCCCGCTTTGTCGAGACGCTCAGTCGATGTAACCCCCACATCGATGCTCGCGTCCCACCGCGATGAGGGTCTCTCTACAGCGGGGCCTCGCCGTCCGGAAACCTAATGTACACGTTTTTGTTACCTGCTGGAAGTTTTACGTCATGAGCAGCCCAGAACCCTTTCGCGAAGTACCGCACCGCGGCCTGATCACAGTTGCGCTCATGCTTGCGACGATCATGCAGGCGCTCGACACGACGATCGCCAACGTTGCGCTGCCGACCATGACCGGCGATCTCGGCGCCTCCCCCGACAACATCAACTGGGTGCTGACCTCCTACATCGTTGCCGCGGCGATCATGACGCCGGTGACCGGCTGGCTTGCCGACCGCTTCGGCCGCAAGGAGCTGTTCCTGACGGCCGTGGTCGGTTTCACCGTCTTTTCAATGCTGTGCGGCATCGCCTGGAGCCTTGAGACCATCGTTTTGTTCCGGCTCATGCAAGGCGTGTTCGGCGCGGCCATCGTGCCGCTGTCACAGACCTTCCTACTCGACATCAACCCTAGGGAACGCCACGGCCAGGCCATGGCCATCTGGGGCGCCGGCATCATGCTGGGACCAATCCTTGGCCCGACGCTGGGTGGCTGGCTGACCGAGAATTTCAATTGGCGCTGGGTGTTCTTCATCAACCTGCCGGTCGGCATCATCGCCTTCCTTGGCATGGCGGCATATCTTCCCAGCGTCGCCCGGCGGGTGCGCAGCTTCGATTTCTTCGGCTTCACCATGCTCTCGCTGGGTGTCGGCGCGCTGCAGCTGATGCTCGATCGCGGCGGCGAGGTCGACTGGTTTTCCTCGATCGAGATATGGATCGAGCTTGGTCTTTCCATCACCGGCTTCTGGGTATTCACCATACATACGTTGACGGCGGAGCACCCCTTTATCGACCCCAAGATCTTCCTCGATCGCAATTTCGTCACCGGGCTGGCGTTCATCTTTGTCATGGGCGTGCTCATCCTGGCGAGCATGTCGCTGCTGCCGCCAATGCTGTCGACCATCTTCGGCTATCCGACCCTCACCATCGGCGTCGTCCTGGGGCCGCGCGGTGTCGGCACGATGATCGCGATGCTGTTCGTCGGGCGGATCATGCACAGGATCGATGCCAGGATCCTCGTCGTCATCGGCTTCCTGCTGACCGCGCAATCGCTCTACACGATGTCGAGCTTTTCGCCGCAGATGGACAACTGGCTTATCCTCAGCTCCGGCGTCATCCAGGGCCTTGGAATGGGAATGGTGTTCGTGCCGCTGTCCACCGTGGCTTTCGCCACGCTCGACGCACGTTTCCGCACCGATGCAACGGCGCTGTTCAGCCTGGTGCGCAATCTTGGCTCGTCGATCGGCGTATCGGTGGTGACGGTTCTGCTGGTACGCAACACGCAGATCAACCACGCCGAGCTCTCGGCCTATATCAATCCGTTCAATCCCAACCTCTGGGCGGCATCGCCGGCAGCGGCGGGCGGCGATCCGACGGCGCTGTCGCTGATGGATCGCATGGTCAATATCCAGGCGATGATGATCTCCTACGTCAATGACTTCAAGCTGCTGATGATGATGACGCTGCTTGCTGTCCCGTTTGTTTTCCTGCTGCGCAAGCCAAAGGCTGCGCCGCCCGCCGGTGGGGCGCCTGCCGCGCATATGGACTAAGCCTCAGGGCTTACGGCAACCGCGACCGGCCACGGTTTCCGTTGCCGTGCCGGTCGCGTCGGCGTTGAGCCAGGTTCACCTGCCATTAGTATATCCGGACCAATATGCAGTCGCTTTTGGGTTGAAGGCGAGCCTCCTTTGCTTGCCTCAAGCATCAGCGGGAGGAATTGTGTTTGGCCACGAAGTCATCCAGGCAAACCGCCGACGCGCCCGAATCCGCAAATTTGACGACGCTGGCACAACTGGCGACTGCCTCATATGAGGCCCTCGAGTGCGAGCTTCGCGCCACGATTGCGGCACTTCAGGACCAGGCACTGCGGTTCCAGACCGCGATAGAGAACATCTCGCAAGGCATCTGTTTCTTTGATGCCGGTGAACGGCTGATCCTGTGCAATCGACGCTACGCGGAAATCTATCGCCTTGCCCCGGAGCAATTGCAGCCGGGTGCGGCGCTGCGCGAAATCGTCGAGCGGCGCGTCGCTGTCGGAACCTCGGCAATGAATGCGGACGCTTATCTGGCGTTGGCCCGGGCAGTCAATTCGGGCACGGCTTCGGGGAACTGGACAGCCGAGCTCGCCGATGGCCGGACAATTCAGGTCTGCCATCAGCCGATGCCTGACGGCGGCTGGGTGGCCACGCATGAGGACATCAGCGAGCTCAGCGCCAACCGCTTGGTCGTCGACGAGCGTATCTCCTTGCAGACGCTCATCGACCTGGTGCCTGACTACATGTGGGTGAAGGACACCGAAAGCCGCTTCGTCGTCGCCAACCGAGCCATTGCGTCCGACAGCGGTCGAGACAGCACGAGCGACATGATCGGTCTGAGCGACTTCGACCTTCACGCGCCGGATCTTGCGCAGAAATTTCGCCTCATCGAGCAGCAACTGATGCGCGACGGACAACCGATGATCGACGAGGAGGAGTTCGTCGTCGATGCGTCAGGCACCGGCAAATGGTTCCTGTCTACGAAACTGCCGTTGCGCAACGTTCAGAACAACATTTTCGGCCTCGTCGGCATTGCCCGTGACATCACTGCGCGCAAGCAGGCCGAAATCCTTCGCGACGGGCAGGCGCATATCCTCGAGATGATCGCAAAGAGCGCTCCCCTCGAAGACGTGCTCGAGCGGCTCATGCGTCTGGTCGAGTCCCAACTGGCGGGGATATTCGGTTCGGTCTTGCTGCTCGACAAGGATGGCAGCCACTTGCGCCACGCCGCCGCGCCGAGCCTGGCGAGAGACTACACCGACGCCGTCGACGGCGCCGCGGTAGGCCCAAGGGCAGGGTCTTGCGGTACCGCAGTCTATCGGCGCGAGCCGGTGATTGTCGCTGACATCATGCAGGATCCGCTTTGGCAGGACTATCGCGAACTCGCGCGGCCACACGGTTTGCGTTCATGCTGGTCGACGCCGATCCTGTCGCATCAGGGCGCCGTGCTCGGCGTCTTTGCGATGTATTCTATGACGGTGCGCGAACCGACCAAGGCCGAGACTCGCCTCATCGATTTCACCACGCGCATCGCCGGGATCGCCATCGAACGCAAACAGGCCGAAGACCGGATCCACTTCATGGCCAATCATGACGTGCTGACCGGGCTTCCCAATCGCGCCTTGTTGGAGGACCGGCTTTCACAGGCGGTCTTGTACGCGCAGCGATACGATCGCTGGGTGACGGTGGTGTTCATTGATCTGGACAATTTCAAATTCGTCAACGACACGCTCGGCCACAATGCCGGCGACGAGCTTCTGAAGACCGTCGCAAGTCGCATGGTCGACTGCGTCCGGGCGACCGATACCGTCGTGCGGCTTGGCGGCGACGAATTCGTCGTCGTGCTTTTCGACCAGCCGGCGAACGTCGATCTCGTTTCCGAGACCTTGCAAAAGCTCAGGGCTGCACTCGCCGAACCGGTTCGGCTCGGAGCGCATCTTGTGCGGGCGACGGCCAGCATCGGCATTGCCAACTATCCCAAGGATGGGACGGATCCCGATACGCTGCTGGCAAATGCCGACGCGGCCATGTATCGCGCCAAGGAGTTCGGCCGCGATAATTTCCAGTTTTACGCTCCGGAGTTCAACACCAGGGCGCATGAAAAATTCGTGCTTCAGGAAGAGTTGCGAAACGCCTTGGCGCGTTCGGAATTCACGCTGCTCTACCAACCGCAGGTGGACCTTCGGTCAGGTCGGGTTTTTGCGGTCGAGGCGCTGATACGCTGGAACCACCCAACGCTTGGCACGGTAATGCCGACGATGTTCATCCCGACCGCCGAGGAGACAGGTCTGATCGTACCGATCGGCGACTGGGTTCTGCATGAGGCGTGCCGGCAGAACAAAGCCTGGCAAGACGCAGGACTGCCGCCCTTGACCGTTTGCGTGAATGTGTCGGCGCGGCAATTCAGGGAGCGCAACCTGATCGATCGCATCGTCAGCGCGCTGAAGGACAGCGGCCTGGAGGCCAGGTATCTCGAGCTGGAGGTGACCGAGAGCCTTATCATGCAGGATATCGAGCTGGCGGTCGCCACCATGAACGCCCTGCAAAGCCTGGGTGTCCAGATCTCGATCGATGATTTCGGCACCGGCTATTCCAGCCTCAGTGCACTCAAGACCTTTCCCGTGGCGCGGCTGAAGATCGACAAGTCCTTCATCAAGGATCTCGCCGCCGACGAGAACGATCAGGCTGTGGCCAGCGCGGTGATTTCATTGGGGCAAAATCTCAACCTGAGGGTCATCGCCGAGGGCGTTGAGACAGATGATCAGGTTGCTTTCCTGCGCAGGAACAATTGCGACGAAATGCAGGGCTATCATTTCAGCAGGCCGGTTTGTGCGCAGGACATCGAGGAATTGCTCGGCGGCGGCCGCAAAGACTGACGGATCGGTCGCCAGCAGGCTTCCGCCGTCCAAATGGTGGAAATTATCTGCCGAGCACAAGGCACCAGTAGCGAAGCGTGCTGTCGCGGCCGTCGCGCACATAGGCGAGGCCGAAGCGGGTGAAGCGCGGGTCGAGCATGTTGCGGCGGTGGCCTGGCGAATGCACCCAGATATCGAACAGCTTCTGCTGGTCGAAGCGGCCTTCGGCAATATTTTCGGCGGCAGCGCCGGCAATGCCATTGTCTTTGACGCGCGAGGCAAAGTCCTTGCCCCAGCCGGTGGTGTGATTCATTCGGCCGCCGCGCGCCATATATCCGGCCTGCTGGAGCGCCGCCTGCTCGAGCCGGGCATCGGGGGCGAGCGGCCCCAGACCCGCCGAAGCGCGGATGCCGGCCAGCGTGCCGGCGGCGGAAGCAGAGACACCGGCGCTTTCACCGGTAGGCAGCACGGCGGTTGCGCAGGCGGTGAGCCCGGCAAGGGCGCCAAGGCCGGCAGCTCTGAGCAGCACGCGCCTGCTTAGGCTTGGTTGGACCTCGTAATTTTCGATTTTCGTAACGGTCATGCCCGCCTGACATAACCGCGATCATGGCTTTTGCCGGGCAGGGCCGTGAAAATGCGTGATGAATGGTTTCGACGCGATGACACTTTGTCAGATTGATTTCACCGCTCAATCGAAACAGGCCTGCTCGGATGGCAGCATTCGCCCAGACGGCTGTTCGGGCTCGATACTCCCAGGAGCTCGATACCCAGTCAGGCCTTCACGGACAGAGAGTTTCTTTTGCCCTACCTTTGCGGCTTCACGAGCGCTGGCGAGGTATCCTCGGTTGCAAATTTTCGCTGGGGGATATCGCTTGCAGTGACGACCGCAGCGATTCGTACGCCTGAGCACCAAGCAGCCTTCGGTATTGGTCTTCGAGACGCTGATTGAAATCGTGGACGGTCCGGATCACCGCAAGCGCCGCGTCAGTTGCAACGATTAATTTGGCCCGTCTGTCGTTCGGATCATGCGAACGCCGAACATAACCGAGGCGCTCCAGTTCATCGATCAACTCACCCATCGATGCTTTGCCAATGCCCGCACGCTCTGCGAGGACGCTGGGTCGGGTTCCTTCTGCGTCGATGTTGGCGAATACAGCGCCGTGTTTGGGCTTGATTGCCGAATGGCCGCTCTCCCGGAGAACCTGGACCAAAGCGCTCGCCGACGATTGATAAGCATAGAGAAGCAGAGACTGCGTGTAGGGCTGATTATCCATCTTTTCAAACTTATATGGTGCCCATATAGTATGGCAACCGAACTATATGACAGGAGATCAGCATGGCTACCGGCAACGTCCGAACTGAAGGGGTGGAAAGTGTCGCGCACAGGCTGATCGAAGCTTGGAATCGTCACGATGCTCGCGCCTTTGCCGCCGTATTCGCGGCAGATGCCGAATTTACAAACGTCTTCGGGATGCAGGCGACTGGACGTGACAAGATCGAGCAGTTCCATGCCCCAATTTTTGAGAAGATGTTCAAGCACAGCCACCTATCCGCCGAAAGCGTGCGGAACAGGCTTGTTCGCCCTGATGTTGCCACGCTCGACCTGCGGTGGTCCATGACTGGCGCGCTCGATCCGATGGGAAACGAATGGCCGCGTCGGCGCGGATTAATCAGCGTAGTGGCGACGCGGGATCATGATGAATGGTTGATTGCAACGATGCACAATATGGAACTTGGGGACGATCAAATGGCAAAGTCTCAGGAGAAACTTCAAGAGGATAAGTAGGCTCTTCGTTCACGTCAGGATCGAAAGCGACAGCCAGCCAGCATGGTCAAGCCGATCTGATCGGGCAACGAGATCGAACGGCGGATCAGGTGATCAGGATTGGCGAGCTATGCTACAGGAGTTGGTGCCGGATGGCGGTGCCTTGTCCCGGTTTGGCTGGCCACAATGGCGCGCCCCATAGCCGGCCGCCTTGGTCTTGCGGAATCTAATGTATGAACGGCTTGGAGCGCTCTGGGCTCTCGCCGGCAGTTCTTTGCGGCGGTGATCGCCGGTCGGCTATTCCGCCGCCACGAGTTTGGTTTCCGGCGTCGATGTAGCCCGGTCGGCCCGATCGTCCTCGGTATCTTCCCACCAATCGCCCAGGGCGTCGATGAGCGGCACAAGTTTGAGACCGGGCTCCGTGAGGTCGTAATCCACGCGAAGCGGATAGCCGGTACGCGCCGTTCGCCGCACGATCCCGGCTTCCTCCAGCTTGCGCAGTTCCAGCGCCAGAATGCGGTGCGAAACTGTCGGGTTGTCACGCCTCAAATCGCTGAAGCGCTTGGTCCCGTCCTTGAGGTAGTAGAGCAGCAAGGTGGGCCAGCGACCGCTGAGCACACGCATAGTCTCCTCGATCGGGCAGCGTGAGACGACATCTTTCATGGCGGGGACCTGGTTACAGAATAGTGCGTAATTTACATGGGGCGACCAGCGTTTAGGGTCAAGTTTCGCTGCGCAGCGTAATCCCTAAATCATGGAAGAGACAAAGAAATGGAACCTATTCTCCTTTACGGCTTCCCGCTGGGAAGTTCGATGGGGCTTGTCGCTGCATTTGAACGCGTCGGACAACCCTACCGCCTGTGTCGCGTCGATATGCTCACTGAGATGAAGAACGACGCCTATGCCAGCATCAACGGTCGTCAGGAAACACCGGTGTTGATCACGGACGAGGGCAGGGTGCTCACCGAGACCATGGCGATTGCCGCCTGGCTCGAAGCCCGCGATACGCAACGCCGTATCAGCTTCGATCCTCGCTCGCCGGAGGGCGACCGGATGCATCAGCTGATGGCTTTCGTGAACACCGGTTTCACCGCCGCTTTCACCCCGCTCTGGGCGGCTTATGAAATGGAATCGGCCGAACCGGTGCTGCTGGCGACCTTGCGTGATTTCGGCCGCAAGGTCGTTACCAACCGCCATGACCAGCTCGAGGCGATGATCCTCGACACGGATTTCCTGGTCGGCGACCGGCCGACGCTTGCCGATACCACGCTGATCGGCGTAGCGCGCTGGGCGGAGTTCCACCAGGCGGTCGACGGCGCCGCTTATCCCAGGCTGGCGGCGCTACGCCGCCGCATCGAAGCCGATCCGGCCGTGCGATACGCGCAGGCCATCGAGGGTGGCGAAAAGCCGGCGGGTTCGGGTGCCTGTCTTGGCCATGTCCCCCTGGCCGAAGTGATCGATCGTTTCGCTGCCTAGCTTTTGTCACGCATCTCAGCCGCGCGGCGCCAAAGTGTGGTGCCGCGCGGTGACCGCCTGTGGCTTTAGCCGGGCAGGGCAAACAATCCGTGCACGATTAGTCAGGTGATCAGGTGGGATGCGTTGACACGCATCCAGTCGGCCAGCGAATCCAGCGTGCCACGCAAGGTTCTACCCAGCGGCGTTATCTCATACTCCACGCGCGGCGGCATCTCGGCATAGACCCTCCGATAGACCAGACCGCGATGTTCGAACAGGCGCAGCTGCCGCGTGAGCTCCTTTTGCGTAATCGGTGCGACGGCCCTCTGGAGCTCGCCGAAGCGGATCGGACAACCGGTGACGATCAGGCGATAAAGAATGGGAATGGCCCATTTTCCCGAAACCAGATTGACGAAATCGATCATCGGGCAACGATCGGTAGTGCCATTTCCGCCTTCGACTGGCGTTACCTCGATGGCTTTTGCCTGCGCCATGAAATTATTTCCTTTAGTACCCATTCGGTGCCTACTATACAAAGCATACTATCGTGTCGACAATGCCATTCTCATCGTCTTTGGGAAGGCAAATCATGGGTCGCCAAATCATGGGTCGCTTGAAAGGCAAATATGCCCTCATTACCGGGGCAACCAGTGGCATCGGTCTCGAAACCGCGCGCCAGTTCCTGGCCGAGGGTGCGACGGTGGCAATCACCGGCAGGAGCCCGTCCGGGCTGGAAGCTGCGCAGCGCGAGCTGGGCGGATCGGCGCAGGTGATCAGGAATGATGCCGGCAACCTCGCTGATCAGCGTGCGCTTGCCGCCGAACTCGCGCAGTGCTGGCCTCGGCTCGACATACTGAACATCAACGCCGGCGATGTGATGCATCAGCCCCTTCAGGATTGGGACGAGGTGGTCTATGACCGTCTGATGCAGACCAATCTCAAGGGGCCGTTCTTTTTGATCCAAGCCCTGTTGCCGATGTTCTCCAACCCGTCATCGATCATCCTGTGCGGTTCGGTCAGTGCCCATATCGGCCTGCCCCAGAGTAGCGCCTACGCCGCCAGCAAGGCTGGCCTCCTGTCGTTGGCGCGCACCCTCTCGGGTGAGATGATCGAGCGCGGTATTCGCGTCAATGGCCTCAGCCCCGGGCCGACCGAGACGCCGGCCTTGGGCAAGCTGGGTCTGCCCGAAGCGGACGAGAAGGCGCTTGGCGATCAGATACGCGCGCTAGTGCCGATCGGCCGGATGGGCAAACCCTGGGAACTCGCCAAGGCGGCGGTGTTTCTAGCATCGGATGAGTCGAGCTTCGTCGTTGGCACGGAACTGCTCGTCGATGGTGGCGTCGGAAATCTATAACCGGGATTTACCATCGTGACCATCGACTTGGCGACAATCACCCCTAAATCGACTACCATAGTGCTTATACGAGAAGTGGCAGCTACGGGCGGCCATCCTGGCGGCGGCCGTCCCGACCCACGGGAGAAAAGTTATGGCCGGCTTTCATGTCATGGCGGACGCACGTGGAATGCATGTACAGCCCACGGTGCGCCGCATCAGCACCGAGGATCTGCTCGATGCGCTCCGTCTCGGCGTAGAGGATTTCTGGGCCAAGCCGTCGCACTACGTGTTCCTGTGCCTGATCTATCCGGTGGTCGGCCTGATCCTGACGCAGTGGACGTCGGGCTCGAACGCCATCCAACTCATCTATCCGCTGATGTCCGGCTTCGCTTTGGTCGGTCCGTTCGCCGCTATCGGCCTTTACGAAATCAGCCGCCGGCGCGAGTTCGGCATGGATACATCCTGGTGGCATGCGCTCGACGTGCGCCACTCTCCGGCGCTGCCCGCGATTGCGGTCATCGGTATCATGCTGGTGGTACTGTTCCTGCTCTGGCTGTTCACCGCGCAATCGATCTATACCAGCCTGTACGGCAATCAGCCTCCGGCCTCTATTGTCGGCTTTATTCGCGAGGTGCTGACGACCAGCAAGGGCTGGACGCTGATCCTGCTCGGCAACCTGGCCGGGTTCGCCTTTGCCGCGATCGTGCTGGCGACGACCGTCGTCGCCTTTCCGCTGCTGCTCGACCGCGATGTCGGCGCGGTCTCGGCAATCGAGACGTCGGCAAGGGCAGTTCTGACAAACCCGCTGCAGATGGCGCTGTGGGGCCTGATGGTCGCCGTGCTGCTGGTCATCGGCTCGATCCCGCTATTTGCCGGGCTTGCCGTCGTCATGCCCATCCTTGGCCACGCGACCTGGCATCTTTACCGCAGGGTGGTCGAACCGGAGCGGGCACAGCCGGACCGGCGGCCGATGTAGGACCGATCAGCGTTGCGCGTCGGTTGCCATCTTGACGGCCAGCGCGGTCAGCACCGTGCCCATCATCCAGCGCTGGATCACCAGCCATAGCGGCCGCCCGGCGAGGAAGAGGGCGATCGAGCCGGCCGTCACCGCGATGATGGCGTTGACGGTCAGGCTGATCGCGACCTGTGTGGCACCGAGCACCAGAAGCTGCGACAGCACGTGGCCCTTGCCGGGGCTGATGAATTGCGGCAGCAGCGACAGATAGAGCGCTGCCACCTTCGGGTTGAGCAGGTTGGTCATCAGGCCCATGGCGAACAGCTTGCGCGGCCTGTCTCTCGGCAGTTCGCGGATCTGGAAGGGCGAGCGCCCACCGGGCTTCACCGCTTGCCAGGCGAGCCACAGCAAATAGAGCGCGCCGGCAAGGCGCAGCACATCATAGGCAAAGGGCACGGCGAGCAGCAACGCGGTGATGCCGAACGCCGCCGACAGCACGTAGAACAAAAAACCGAGCGCCACGCCGCCCAGCGAGATCAGTCCGGCCTTCGGCCCTTGCGACAGCGAGCGCGAGATCAGATAGATCATGTTCGGGCCGGGCGTCAGCACCATACCGAGGCAGACCAGCGCGAAGGCAAGATGGTTGGCGGGTTCAGGCAAGAGCGCATCTCCGGTGGGGACACTCACCACATGCTTCCATCACCCGCAAGGGCATGGCGGCAGGAGCCTTTGCGCCAGCGCGCCGGGCCCCCCTGCCTTAGTCGCCAATCCCATCGCCTTCAGCCGACGATGCGCAGGTTCGACAATTCGTTGGCGATTTCCTTGAAATTGTCGGACAGCGTCGCGCCCGTCGCATTCCAGAACAGCTTGGCCGGCTTGCTCGGGTCCGCCGGATCCTTGCGGAAGCGCGAATCCGAGGAACACGCCTTCAGCGCATCGATTGCCTTCTTGTCGCCGGCATCCGTAGGCGACAGGTCGAGCGCCACCGTCATCACCAGAATGTTCGAATTCTTTGCGTTGGCGCAGAGCGTTTTCATCTGCTCGTCGAGTGCTGCCGTGTAGTTGGCACCGGTATAGGTGGTCTTGCCGATATCGGTGCTGGTATTCATAAACAGGCGGGTTACGCTTCCAGATCCCGGATAGGTCAGGCCAGTGTAGCCGTAGGAGGCGTAGGTCGACCTGTTGTTGGCGTAGCTGCCGTCGCTGACGGCGCTATAGGTATTGGCTCCGTCGGTCAGCACCACGACCACCTTGTCGTTGCCCCTCTCGCTGTTCGGCCGACCATCGGTGAACGGTGGGTTGCTCGATACAGTTCGCCAGCCCCAGGCAAGGCCCTCCGGCACGTTGGTGTTGCCGTTCGGCGCCATGGCGTCGATGGCGTCCTTGATTTCCTGCTTCTGTGCGTCCTGGCTGACGTCCTTCAACGGCGTGATCGGGTTGGTGGTGCAGGAGGAATTCGGCCCATCGCCCGCGGCTGCGGATTGCGAACCGTATGGTTTTACCAGGAAATATTTGCGCATGTCAGACTGGCGCTGGGAAGCGGTAGGACCGGCGACATAGGGCCAATCGGCCCACCAGTTGTTGCCGTAATTGTAGGACGTGCTGATGACGTCGTTGATGCCGTCACGGTTGAAATCAAGCCACAGAGTGCCAGCCTCATCCGGGGCGAACATCGGCACGAAAAGCGTGGCCGGCGCGGCTGTATCGGGCGTGGTGTCGTCGACATTGTAGGGATATGGCCGTGCTTCGACGCAACCTTGCCAGCTCGCATAGCGGCTTGTGGTGTAGATATATTCCGGTGCGCTCCAGTGGCCGTACTGGCAGGTGCCGTTCTTCTTGTATGTGTCGCAGACATATTGCTTCGAATTGGGTACCTCTTCGCGGCCCGATTCGACCGTCATGTCGGCGTAGAGGCTGAAACGCGTCAGCGGCTGGTCCTTGGTCTCGCCCCAGCCGGTGCCGCGCTTGTACCAGACGCCGTTGAGCTTCTCGGCATATTTGTCCGGATTGTTGGCGGCACTCATCGTCGTCCAGTCGAAATCCTCGTGCTGGATCGGGGACATGCCGTCCTGATCCATCCAGCCGTCCTGGTCGTGGGTAGGGCCGACATTGACCGAGGCCGCAAACGGCACGAGAGAAAACTGCACCGGTTTGGTGATCTGCTTCATCTGCTGCGCCTGAAGCGCCAGCGTATCGACAAGCTGCTTGGCGGCCGACTTCAGCAGGTTTATTCGCTTCTCGCCGGTGCCGGAGCCGAGATCACTCATCGAGCCGGAATTATCCAGCACAAGCGCGACTTCGAGGGTGTTCTTGAGGCGGAGTTCCGAACATTCGGTGAAGGTCGTGTCACTTGCCGTGCCGCCGATCAGCAGGCTGGCGGCCGGTAGAAAATAGGGGTGGAAGGTGAGGCTGGCGCAGAGCTTCAGGGTGCCGCCGCCGGCATTGTTGTTGGGCAGCGTGACGGTCAGCGCTGTATTCGCCGGGTCGATACGTGCGAGATTGGTTTCGAAAAATGTCTTGGCGTAGGCCTTGACGTCGTTGTCGCTGGCGCCGGCAACGATCTGCTGGGCGGCGGCGAGGCCGGCCGCATCAAGGGCGTTCAGCGTTTCGTGCTTTTGGCGCAGCAACTCCCCGTAATCGACACTGAGCGCCAGACCGGCCATCAGTGGCACAATGGTGATTGCAGTCATTAACGAGTAGTTGCCACGTCTGTCGTGTCGGAATTCTCCGACTATTGCCTTCAGCATTCCCGCCCGCCCCATTTTTCCCGGACGATGCCACGCATTTTTAAATTTCCGATTGCTGAAATACGTTCAAGGCCGGTACGGGTTTTCAATCCCTGTTAACCACGCATCCGCAATCGGCAATGCTGCTTCGAGCTTCCCGCGGCAAAGCCTCTAAAAAAGGGGATAAGGCGCTGGAAAAGAAAAGCTTTCACCTCGCGTCCTCGCCGGCGTCCCCGTGCCACAATCTTGCGGCGCTATGAAAGCTGGTGACAGGGTGAAGCGCTTCGGTTAATCCCAGCCGGTCGCGGCGGACCGTCGGTCGCGGCGCTTGCAAGCATCATGGTACAGGGACAACGGCATGGCGGATTCGCCCGACATCATCGGTTCGCTCGCAGACTTGTCGGGAGCCTATTCAGCCATCCTGTGCGACGTCTGGGGCGTGGTGCACAACGGCGAATGGCATTTCCCGGCGGCGGCTGCCGCGCTGATCGCTGCTCGCGCGGCGAAAATACCTGTCGTGCTGATCACCAATTCGCCGCGTCGCAGCGCCGACGTGGTGGCGCAGATGAACGCCATCGGCGTTCCTCCCGCCGCCTACGACCGTGTCGTGACGTCCGGCGACGTTACCCGCGACCTGATCGCGGAAGGGCCGCGAAAGATCTTCCACATAGGCGCCGATCGGGATTTCACGCTCTATGAGGGCCTCGACGTCGAACTCGTCGAGGAGTTCGAAGCATCCGGCGTGGTCTGCACTGGCCTGTTCGATGACGAGGTGGAGAAGCCGGAGGATTATGCCGATCTTCTGCTGCGGCTGCGTGCCAGGAACCTGCCCTTCATTTGCGCCAATCCCGACATCGTCGTCGAGCGCGGCGAACGCATGATCTGGTGCGCGGGCGCTTTGGCCCGCGAATACGCACAGCTTGGCGGACGCACGCTGATCGCCGGCAAACCCTACGCGCCGGTCTATGATGTCGCCATGAAGGAGATCGCCGTCATTCTCGGCCGCCCGGTCGAGCGTTCGCAAGTTCTGGCCATCGGCGACGGCATGATGACCGACATCAAGGGCGCGGCCGACAATGGCTTCGACGTGCTCTACGTATCGGGCGGCATCCATGCCCGTGATTACGGTGAGACGCTGCAGCCGGATCCGGCCAGGCTCGCGGCCTTCCTGGAAAAATATGGCTACAGGCCGGTCGCGGTGATTCCCAGGCTGCAATAGGTTCAAGCCATGACGGCCATGTTCGAACGCATTTCCGCAACCGCACCGCTGCCGGCCCATCTGCGCGGCGGCGTGGTGGCTATCGGCAATTTCGACGGCGTCCACCGCGGCCACCAGGCGGTGCTCGAACGCGCGCGCGCCGAAGCGGAGCGTCGCGGCGTACCCGCCCTGGTGCTGACCTTCGTACCGCATCCGCGAAAGGTGTTCAGGCCGGACATGCCGTTGTTCGTGCTGACGCCGCCGCCGATGAAGGCGCGGCTGTTGTCGCATCTGGGCTTTGCGGCGCTGGTCGAGCAGCCGTTCACACGCGAGTTCGCCTCCTTGTCGGCGGAGGCTTTCGTCACCGGCGTGCTCGAGCGCAACCTCGGCATAAGCCACGCCGTCACCGGCTTCGATTTCCATTTCGGCAAGGACCGCCAGGGCGGCCCGGCCTATCTGATGGCTGCCGGCGAGCGCCACGGCTTCGGCGTCACGCTGGTGGATGCGTTTCGTGACGAAAGCGCCGAGGTGGTGTCGTCGAGCCGCATACGCACGCTGCTGTGCGAGGGCAATGTGGCCGAGGCCGCCGGTTTGCTCGGCTACCGTTTCACCGTCGAGGCGGAGGTGATCGGCGGCCAGCAGCTCGGCCGGACACTCGGCTTTCCGACCGCAAACATGAGGCTTTCGCCGGAAGCCACCCTCAAGGAAGGGATTTATGCCGTCCGCTTCCGCCGCGCCGACGGTTCGCTTCACGATGGCGTCGCCAGCTTCGGCCGCCGGCCGACGGTCGACGACAATGGCGCGCCATTGCTGGAGACCTTCGTCTTCGACTTTTCCGGCGACCTCTACGGCGAGATTTGTGCCGTGTCCTTCTTCGGCTACCTGCGCTCGGAGGTGAGATTCGACGGGCTTGACGCGCTGGTCGCCCAGATGAAGCGTGACGAGGCCGAGGCGAAGGCACTGCTCGCCGGCGTCAGGCCGCTTTCCGGGCTGGACGCGGCCATAGCTTTTTAGAGCATGGTCCCGAACCGAAGGTCAGCGAAGCAAAAAAGTGGGAACCGGTTTTCCGATTAAGATCATGCTCAACCAGAATTTATCTCTTCAGCGCCAAGCCAAGAGCGATGAAGCTCCAACCCTGGAAGATCAGGTCGACGGCCAGGAACAGGCCCAGCACCCACACGCTGTTGACCGGCCAGCCCATGGCGATGACCAGTCCCGCCAGCGCGCTGATGACGCCGGCCGCGACCACCCAGCCCCAGCCGGGCTGTGGCCGGTGGCTGTAGCCGACCCAGGCCCTGAGCACGCCTGAGGCAAGAAGCGCGACCGCCAGGAGGAAGGTCAGCACCGTCGAGGCGAGGACCGGATTGTCGAACGCGAAGAAGCCGGCGACGGCATAGAGGAGGCCGCTGAGCAGCCAATAGAAGAAGCGGCCCCATGTCTTCACACCGAAGGCATGGATGATCTCGACAATGCCGGCCATCAGCATCAGCCAGCCCACGACAAAGACCGAGGCGACGGTTGCGATGAACAGATTGCCGAAGGCAATGCCGCCGAAGACAAGCAGCAGCACCCCGAGCGCGACGAACCATCCCCATTTCGCCCGCGTCTGGCCAATGGCGTCTTTCATGGCATCGCTGTGCACGGTCATTGCCCTTTTCCCTCAAGGTTGCCTAGCTTCTTTGTTCCGGAAGGTAGCGCCGATCGCCTTGCCCGTCCAGCGAGCAGGCTGTGAGCGCCACACTCCCGAGCGATCCGCTAGACCTCCGTTTTTGACCCGAAGCGGCCAAATACCAGATGGAATGATTCGATCATGTGGGGGGTGAGCCAGTGCTAAAAGATAACAAGCGGGTTTACGGGCGACCCGTCGTCCCGTGTATTCGCCGCGGCGCAAGTGTAACGAAAATTCCCAGTGCTGGCATTGGCCCTTTATACGATGACGTGTGCTGCTGCTATATGCCGTTTTCTACGCTTGATGAGGCTAGGGAAGCAAAATGAGCGATGCGGACGAACACCTCGATCTGACGGAGATCAACGCCGTCCGCAGGTTGTTGACCTCAAAGCCTCGAACGGTCCGCTGGGACGAACGCCGGGCACGGCTCGACGAAGTCGGTTCGGTGTGGCCAGTCGCGGAGGACATCCGATGCGAGCATGTGGTTTTCGATGGCCTCGAGGGAGAGTGGTCGCTGGCGCCTGGGAGTGACAGGGACAAGATTCTGCTGTTTTTCCACGGTGGTGGCTACTGCTCCGGCTCTCTTAAAAGTCATCGTCGAATGGTGACCGAGGCAGGTCGGGGAATGGGAATGCGCACCCTCGCGATCGACTATCGCCGCGCACCGGAACATCCTTTCCCTGCGCAACATGAAGACGCACTCACCGCATGGCGCTTTCTGAGCCGGCAAGGCATCGCGTCGGATCGCATCGTGGTTGGCGGAGACAGTGCGGGCGGCAACCTCACTCTGTGCCTGGTCAGTATATTGCGCACGGCAGGCGAGCCGTTGCCGCAATGTCTTTGGCTGGTTTCGCCCTGGACGGACCTTTCGATGTCCGGCGCGACACTATCAACCAAGGACGCAATCGACCCTATCATCCACCGGGCGTATTTGGAGGAACTGGCAACGGCCTATGTTCCCAATGGCGTTGGTCGGCGCGATCCGCTGATCTCGCCCTTGTTCGCCGATCTGAGCGGATTTCCCCCAATGCTGATACAAGCCGGTTCGGCCGAGACGCTGTTGTCGGACGCAACTCGGCTCGCCGAAGCCGCTGGCGCGGCTGACGTTAAAGTAGGTCTCGAAATTTGGCCGCATATGATTCACGCTTGGCCGGTTTGGAATGCGGGGTTGAGCGCCGGTCGCCGTGCCCTTCACAGCGCAGGCATGTTTGTCCGCGAATGTTTGTAACCCCTGCCGAGCCAACTGCTATCGTATTCCAAACACTTGATCTGGAATCTTGGTGCGCCAAACAATCGACTGCAACGCGGAACAGGCCGGCCAACGCGGCCAATGTTGCGGATATTAAGTCAAATTTTACCGAACTGGCGCCATGGCTTCAGTCAAGGCTGGTTGTATCGGCCAATGCGTTCGACGTATGGAGTAACGATGCGGTCTGTCCCGACGATCTTGGCCGCATTCATGCTCGGCACCTGCGGCGTTGCCAAGGCCGGCGAGGGCACCTTCGGCTGGCTGTCCGGAGACTGGTACCTGACGGTCGGCGCCACCGGCATGGTTGCTCCGAATTTCGAGGGCGGCAAGAAGTACCTGCTCAGTGCCTCGCCGATCATCTCGCTCGGCAAGGCTGGTCCCGCGGCGCGCTTCACCTCGCGCAACGACAATATTTCATTGGCATTGATCGACGATGGCGGCGTCCGCGCCGGCCTGACAGGCAAGTTCCTGTTTTCCCGCGACGGTGGTGACGCCGACGAATTGAAGGGTCTCGACCCGGTGCGCTGGGGCGGCGAGGCTGGCGGCTTCTTCGAATTCTATCCTTTGGATTGGCTGCGTGCCCGCGCCGAATTGCGGCACGGCATTCGCGCCCATAACGGTTTTGTCGCCGACATCGCCGCCGACGCCTTTTACGATGTGACGCCCGACGTCAGGATTTCGGCCGGACCGCGCGTTTCGTTCGCCTCATCGGACTATTTCGACGCCTATTACGGCGTTGATGCCAAGGAGTCCCTGGCCTCGGGACTTAGCGAATATCATCCCGGCGGCGGGGTGAAGTCGGCGGGCCTGGGCGGCGCAGTGACCTGGAAGGTGACCGAGCCGATGACGGCCAGTCTGTTCGGCGAATATTCCCGCCTGATGGGCCCGGCCGCCGATTCCAGCCTGGTCAAGGAGCGCGGCTCCAGGGATCAGTTCATGATCGGCGTGTCGACGACCTATCGCTTCGATTTCTCGATGTGAGCGGGCGGGCGTCGGCTCATTTGATCAAACGGCTGTCGAACGGATAATGGTATAGGCCCGCAATCGTAATGCGTGACGCATCGTCATGGGTCGGGTTGAGCAGATAGTTGTTTGCCTTGTGCATTATGATCGAAGGAATTTTCATGAGCGCGTAACGATTGGCGGAGAGAAAGTCCGTGCCCTGTCGCCGTGTTGATTCCATGTCCTTGTCCCAGCCGTCATGGATAACCGGTTCGGTCATTTCTATTCCGTCCGGAACGTCGATTTCGATAAGCTGGTAGGTTTCCGGAACGGTTTCGCGCGTCGCATGCACCAGTATCTCCAGCAGTGCCGTCGAAGGGTGGTCGGTGCAATAGACGATGGGCATTCCGCGCCTGTTCCATCTTCCATCAACGAGCGTTCCGCCACGACCCGAGAGATCCGCGAAATTGGAGATGCGCCAGATGCGCATCGTCAGGCAAGCATGCCAAAGTCGATACGGATAAGCTCTTCGGAAACGACGTGGGCGCCGGTCTCTGTCTCAAGGAGATCGATCGGCCTTGCACCATCCAATGCTATGATCTCGCTTCTCAGCCAACGCTGGGCTTTCTCATGGCTACCGAATACCCGATCCGCCTGCTCGGCGATGCGTTCAAGGCGCAGGGCGCGGTCGGATTCAGCTGGCGAAAGCGGCTCGGCATGTTCCTTGCGACGCGCCAGCGTGCGGCGGGGGGCAACGATACGATAGAGTTCTTCGCTACTGAAACCCAGACTGCGCAGATGATCGATCTTGTCCGTAGGGACGGAAAAGTCGTGTGTTGCGCGAATTGCCCTTGCTGCGACCGACATGAATTGTTTCCTTGGCACTGCAGGCCATTCTGCTTGCCATTTGCCTACAAATGTATGCGCAATTGGCACCTTCCGCAAGGAAGCATCAGAGTTCGGGCTTTTCAATATCGCCTGTCTCGGTTAAAAGCCCAGCCATGACGAGCCTTTCGCGCCTTCTCGCGCCTGCGCTACGAATTACAGGCCCGGTGCTCCGGGCGGCCTGACCGCCGCCGGAGCCGCCGGGAATCTTGCGCGCGGCCTCTCGCGCTTTTTCCAGATCATGATAGTTCAACGCCCGGGCTCTTTTGCCGCCGGCAACGCATATGGCAGACGAATGACTGATACCGAGACCGCCGAGACGATCGATTATTCCAAAACGCTCTACCTGCCGCAGACGGATTTCCCGATGCGCGCCGGGTTGCCGGAAAAGGAACCGCTGCTGGTCAAGCGCTGGCAGGACATGGACCTTTACCGCAAGTTGCGCGAAGACGCAGTCGGCCGCGAAAAATACGTGCTGCACGACGGCCCGCCCTACGCCAATGGCAACATCCATATCGGCCACGCACTGAACAAGATCCTCAAGGACGTCATCACCCGCTCGTTCCAGATGCGCGGCTATGACTCGAACTATGTACCAGGCTGGGATTGCCACGGCCTGCCGATCGAATGGAAGATCGAGGAGCAGTACCGCGCCAAGGGCAAGAACAAGGACGAGGTGCCGGTCAACGAGTTCCGGCAGGAATGCCGTGAGTTTGCGGCGCACTGGATCAAGGTGCAGGGTTCCGAATTCCAGCGGCTCGGCGTCGTCGGCGACTTCGACAATCCCTATACGACGATGGCTTTCCATGCCGAGGCGCGCATCGCCGGCGAGCTGCTGAAATTCGCCATGTCCGGCCAGCTCTATCGCGGCTCCAAGCCGGTGATGTGGAGTGTGGTCGAGCGCACCGCGCTGGCCGAGGCGGAGGTCGAATACCAGGACTATGAGTCGGACACGATCTGGGCGAAGTTTCCGGTCGTCAGCCTCGCTCGCCAGGTCATCAACATCAAGGATGGGCAGCCAGCCCTTGATCCCAAGCTGACGCAGACGTCGCTCGATCTGCTTGATGCCAACGTCGTCATCTGGACGACGACGCCGTGGACGATCCCCGGCAACCGCGCCGTCAACTACTCGCCGCGCATCAATTATGGTCTCTACGAGGTTACGGCGGCCGAGAACGCCTTTGGTCCTCAGCCCGGCGAAAAGCTGATCTTTGCCGAGAAGCTTGCGGACGACGCTGCCGCGAAGGCCAAGGTCACTCTGAATCGGCTTCGCAGCGTTGGCGCCGAAGAGCTTGAAAACCTTACGCTTTCGCATCCCCTCAAAGCTCTGGGTGGCGGCTACGATTTCCCCGTGCCGATGCTCGCCGGCGATCACGTCACCGACGATGCCGGCACCGGTTTCGTCCACACCGCGCCGGGACATGGCCGCGAAGACTTCGACGCCTGGATGGATGCTGCCTCTGATCTTCGCCAGCGTGGCATCGACACCGCGATCCCCTTCACCGTCGACGATGCCGGCTTCTTCACAAAGGACGCGCCGGGCTTTGGCCCGGACCGCGAGGGTGGAGCGGCGCGCGTCATCGACGACAATGGCAAGAAGGGCAACGCCAACCAGGCTGTCATCGACGAGCTGATCAAGCGCAACGCGCTGTTCGCGCGCGGCCGCCTGAAGCACTCCTATCCGCATTCCTGGCGCTCGAAGAAGCCGATCATCTTCCGCAACACGCCGCAATGGTTCGTCTATATGGACAAGGAACTTGGCGACGGCACGACGCTGCGCAGCCGCGCCCTGAAAGCCATCGACGATACCCGCTTCGTGCCCGCCGCCGGCCAGAACCGCATCCGCGCCATGATCGAGGAGCGCCCCGACTGGGTGCTGTCGCGCCAGCGCGCCTGGGGTGTGCCGATCGCCGTCTTTGCCGATGCCGACGGCAATGTGCTGCGCGACGAGGCAGTCAACCGGCGCATCATGGACGCCTTCGAGAAAGAAGGCGCCGACGCCTGGTTCGCCGCCGGCGCCAAGGAGCGGTTCCTCGGCAATCACGATGCCTCGAAATGGCAGCAGGTCATGGACATCCTCGATGTCTGGTTCGATTCAGGCTCGACGCATGCCTTCACGCTTGAGGACCGGCCCGACCTGAAATGGCCGGCCGACGTCTATCTCGAAGGCTCCGATCAGCATCGCGGCTGGTTCCACTCCTCGCTGCTCGAAAGCTGCGGCACCAGGGGCAGGGCGCCCTACGACACCGTCGTCACCCATGGCTTCACCATGGATGAGGAGGGGCGGAAAATGTCGAAGTCGCTCGGCAACACCGTCGTGCCGCAGGACGTCATCAGGCAGTCCGGCGCCGACATCTTGCGGCTGTGGGTGGTGACGACCGATTATTGGGAAGACCAGCGGCTCGGCAAGAACGTGCTGCAGACCAATATCGACGCCTACCGCAAGCTGCGCAACACCATCCGCTGGATGCTGGGCACGCTCGCCCACGACGATGGCGAGGAGGTGCCGCTGGATAAGATGCCTGAACTGGAGCGGCTGATGCTGCACCGGCTCGCTGAACTCGATGAGGTCGTACGCTCGGGCTACGACGCGTTCGAATTCAAGCGCATCACCCGCGCGCTGCTCGACTTCATGGTGGTAGAGCTGTCGGCCTTCTATTTCGACATCCGCAAGGACGCGCTTTACTGCGAAGCGCCTTCCAGCGTGAAGCGCAAGGCTTCAGTGCAGGTGGTGCGCCATCTCTTCGACTGCCTGGTGAAATGGTTGGCGCCGATGCTGCCCTTCACCATGGAAGAGGCTTGGCTCGACCGTCATCCGGATGCGGTCTCCGTGCATCTCGACCAGTTCCCGGAAATCCCGGCGGACTGGAGGAACGAAGCGCTGGCGGAGAAGTGGCGCAAGGTTCGGCAGGTTCGCCGTGTCGTCACCGGCGCGCTGGAAATTGCCCGCGCGCAGAAGGTCATCGGCTCTTCGCTGGAAGCGGTGCCGGTCGTTACCCTCGACGATGCCGTGCTCGAAGCGGCGATCGCCGATGTCGATATGGCCGAGATGGCGATCACCAGCGATCTGGCAATCGTGCACGGCAAGGCGTCGGCGGGCAGCTTTACCCTCGACGACGTCAAGGGCGTCGCCGTGGTCGTCGAGAAGGCGGAGGACCGTGGCCTGGTGAAGTGCGCGCGCTCCTGGCGCTACACCGCCGATGTCGGCTCAGATCCGGAATTCCCGGATGTTTCGGCCCGTGACGCCGCTGTTCTGCATGAGCTGAAGGCTTTGAGCCGTCTTTAAGGCGGTGCACAAATGCCACGGCGGGCGGCCGATCGGCCCCCGCGCGTTGCCCTTAACGAGTGGTTGAGGTAAACACGCGAAACTCCGGACGACAAATTGTCGCCGGAATTCCGTCGGAAGAGCATAGGCGATGGGGACCGGACCTTTCTTTGGCCGGCGGCAATCGAGAGGCTGTCTACAGTGGGACTTTTTGGCATGACCGAGAGAACTTACGCGCGCGTTGCGCTGCTGGCGCCGCTTGTCGTATCGGGCCTCGCTTTGTCCGGCTGCATGGGCTCGCCCACTTACGGGACAGACAAGACCGCGGGCGCGCAGCTTGCCGGCGACCTCACCGGGGCTTTTTCCTTCGCACCCAAGCGCAAGGATAGTATCGACTACAAGCCGCGCCCCACACTGGTGAAGCCAGGGCCGGGGCAGAAGGAAGTCTTGCCGCCGCCGCAGGAAAGCATCGAGACGGCGAGTGCCGAATGGCCCGAATCGCCGGAGCAGCGCCGTGCCCGCCTGCGCGCCGATGCCACCCTGCATCAGGACGACCCGGCCTACCAGGCGCAGGTCATCGATGACGTGCAGACGGATCCGGCGTCGGTCAAGGCCGCGCTGAAGCTGTCGGGCTCGAGCCACCCGCCAGCCTGGACTCCGGCCGATTCGGACAAGAGCCGCGCCGCGGAAATCATGCGCCGCCGGGCTGAAGGCAAACAGGGCGACCCGACCACCCGCAGATATCTGAGCGAGCCACCGGTGCAATACCGCGCTGCCGCCGCCACCGCGCCGCAGGGTGACCTCGGCGAGGACGAGTACAAGAAGGAACGCCGCCTCAAGAGGGAGGCGGCCGCCAAGAGTAAGAGCGGCGGCATGTTCGACTGGCTGCCCTGGTAGGCTGACGGCGCCAGAGACGTTCTTGCCCTGGATTGGCTGACTTGGATGGACCGTCTGCCGGACCAGAAAATCAGGCTCCGCGTCGCTCGCGAAAAAAGTCCTTCAGCAATGCTGCTGCTGCGTTCTCGGCCATGCCCGGATAGATGTCGGGCACATGGTGGCAGGTCGGTGACGTGAAGAAGCGAACGCCGTTGACCACTGCGCCGCCCTTCTCGTCGGCAGCGCCGAAATAAAGCCGGCGCAGCCTGGCGAAGGAGATGGCGCCGGCACACATGGCGCACGGCTCCAGCGTCACATAGAGATCGTGGCCGCTGAGCCGCTCGCTGGAAAGCTTGCGGCAGGCCTCGCGGATCGCCAGCATCTCGGCATGGGCGGTGGGATCGGCAAACTCGCGGGTGCGGTTGCCGGCACTCGCAACGACCGTATCGCCGCCGACGACGACCGCGCCAACCGGCACCTCGCCACGCTGGGCGGCGGCTTCGGCTTCTTTCAGCGCCAGTGCCATGAAATCCTGCCGCTTCACGCGGTTTCCATTCCGATTATCTCCTCGCCACTAGAGCGCGATCCTGTTACTACCCGCGCAAACGAGCAAAGGCCACATGGACGACAAAAACAAGAAATTCCCGCGCAAGGCCGGCCCGAAGCCGGCAGGGACGCGTGGTCGCGATAGCGCTCCCGGCAAGGGCGGCAAGCCGTCCTTCGGCGCCAAAAAACCTTACGCTCCGCGCGGCGACCGGCCGGCGGCGGCCGAAGGCGAACGGCCGAAGCGCGACTTCAAAGGCGGCGACCGGCCATTCAGCAAAGGGCCGCGTCCGGAAGGCAAGCCTTATGAACAGCGCGAGGGTCCACGCAAGCCTTATGCGCCGCGCGGCGACCGGCCGGCAGCTGCCGAAGGCGAGCGGCCGAAGCGCGACTTCAAAGGCGGCGACCGGCCATTCAGCAAAGGGCCGCGTCCGGAAGGCAAGCCTTATGAACAGCGCGAGG